>NZ_FR890745.1:0-733 GCF_000435935.1 Ruminococcus sp. CAG:57
TACTTTGTTTACCCTGATGGCTCAATAACAGGGTTTTAATCTATCCATGAGCTAGTCATATCTACCTCAGATTAAATGTATCAACAATGAGAGCGACTTCTTTCAAAGAGTTCGCTCTCTTTTCTTTAAAGAGAGGATTTGAAAGTATGATAAGTTACGATAAGAAAACGAGGCATCTGATAGTATCATCAGGAGAAGTGGTAACCTTTGACATACAGCTCAGGGGTAGAATAAATGTAGTTAGAGGTGCAGCTGCAACAGGTAAGACATATATGTGCAATCTGATAAGAAACGGAAATCCTCATCCAGATGTAGTCGTATTTGAAAGAGGTGTAGACTTGGTAAGGGATTTAACTTCCCTGTCAGATAAATTGATTATAATAGATAGAGCTGATATGTTGAGTGGTGAAGTAGTTGAGCACATATCTCAAGACCTCGGTAACACCTACTTAATAATGGCACGAGTACCTTTAGGCTTGGGTATCACACCTAACTACATAGGTGAGTTTGTTAGAGACAATAGAATAATCACAATGAGATACAATTTTTCAGTTCCAGGTTGGTTCTAACTACCTGATAAGTTATTGATTTTCAATAAGAAAAATGTTATAATAGATTAAATGAAAGGAGTGTTTTGCTTAATGGAGAATAAGATATATGAGTTATTGGACTCAGATTTTAATACTGTTGCATATAGGTTCAAAACGGATATTGGTACTTTCGATATTCCTCT
>NZ_FR890746.1:0-1876 GCF_000435935.1 Ruminococcus sp. CAG:57
AAAAAATGAAGTAAAGTCACTAAATTTAAGGTAAAAAAAAGCAGCCTTCCGACTCCTTAAAAAGCCGAAAAGCTGCCATAACAAAATTCAAAAATATCAGCTCAGCGAACTAATATAATACCCTAGTGTACTCTTAGGATTAAGCTCCGAAAGATCAACAGCTACGCCTACTGCCATGCCTAGCCGCTCGCGGTCTGCCTGCGATACGTCGAACTCTATGCCCCACGCGTTGCCGTCTATGTTTATCCACGCCGTCGGGCCGAACGTTCCGCCGTCAAGCGTTGCGCCCTCCAGGCTCGGGCAAATGGCTTTCAGCTCGTTGTACGTCATTCCAACCTGCACGCCCTCGGTGATGTATCCGCCCGGCGTGACGTGTATCGCGTACGGAAAATCAAGCGTGCCGATGTTCTGTATGTCCATGGTGTAAAAGCCTATCTTCGTGTTCGGGTACACGTCGTCGTTCTCCACAGCGATGATGTTTTCCTGCCCCACTGATATAAAATCCATGCTGAAATCGTCGCCCAGTTCGGCAAAAATATCGTCCGCCGTTTCGTAGATAAGGTCGTTCGCATACACCGTGTCGTCGTAAATGTCATACGGCGCAAGCGTGGTCACGGGCTTAGTCGTGGTCGCCTCGGCGGTCGTTGTGGTGGTAGTTTCCGTCGGCTGAGCGGCGCTGTCAGATTTTTCGTCTGCCGAACTTCCGCCAACTTCGATAAGAAAAGTCGCCGAATGTTCGTCACCGTCTGAATCATAATGGCTCTCAGTGATCCTGAAATCGCCCGCATTGTCCACACCAATGCAAGCCTGAGCCTTGCAGGTGCTTCCGATAGGCGCTTCATTTGGGTTTCTCGCAACGTCGCCCGGGTAACTGTAACCCATAACGCCATTGCTGTCTATTATGGTGTCCTCCATGTCGAAGAAAATGCCCTTTGCTATGCCGTCCTCGTCCTCGTAACCGATGTTTGTATATTCGTAGTCCACGATATAGACCGCCGCAGGATTTTCGTCCGCATACTCATTGCGCTCAGCCGTTTCCGTGACGCCTGTAACGGTAAGCGACCACTGCCCGTCAACTGTCCAAGTTTCGCCAATGGTGTAGTAGTCTTTCTTCATGCTTTTTTTGCCACTGCCTGAATCGCTGTCTGAGCAAGCGGTGAGCAGCACCACCGCACCCGCGAGGACTGCTGCTGTTAGTTTTTTTATGGTCATTTGGTGATACCCCCTATATCTTGATCTCGATAGCTAGCAGTTTCTCCTCAGTTTTCTCGACCTCTTCAAGAACCGTGCTTCTCGTTCTTACAATGTACTTGTCAACCGTTTCATGAAGGTCATTTTTGATATCTTTTGCTCTCTTTATGTTTATCTTTATCTCTGCAAAAAGTTTTTTCATAAGCTCTTTGGTAACGTCCTGGTTCATGAATTTCAGTATTTTTCCCGTCGATTCGGCGATCCTTTCCACCTGCTGACTTACTTCTTCTTTGAAAGCCTTTGTTGCGTCAAAAAACATTATCGGGTCGTTCAGCAGTTTTAACGTATCCATACCAAAAACGATCGTGTAATACTCTTTTGACAGCTGCTGATAATAATTATACGCATCGTTAAACTCGCTATTTAGTTTCATTACGGACTTTATAACGAACACGCTGAATTCATTATTTATCTTCTCTTCAAATTCATCCAGCTTATGATGCTTTCGCAGAACAAAGCTTGTACTTGCCACCATATCATGAAGCTTATCGTGCTCGCTGCGAAACATTTCGTTGACGTGCTCTTTTATTTTATACGGCACTTTTACCTTGTAATTGTTCCACAAGTTGCGGATAATGCAGTTTACTACCTCTTTGCGTCCAAACTTCTTTACCTCGCCCGAGAT
>NZ_FR890746.1:1913-7396 GCF_000435935.1 Ruminococcus sp. CAG:57
AGCTTTTTCTCATAGTTGTTTACAAATATCACCGAGTCAGCCGAAACGCCGCCGTCTTCAACTATGCGCCTTTTCATGCGCTCCGCTCTGTCGTCGTTCTCAGATTTGCAGTGGGTTATCACAACGTTTACGTTGTTTTTCTCAGCTATAAGGTTGTTTATTATGCTTATCTCAAAATCTTCCACTCTGTCAGAGTCGGCGCTAAGGCAGTAGATTATGGTGCTGAACCATTCATTGATAGAGTGCTTGTCGTATTCTGCTACCTTTTCGATTATCTGCTTGTGCCATTCGTCCGCTTTATCGGGTTCAAGACCCCAGCTGTCGCATATCGAAAAAGATATTCGGTCGTTATCTTTCAGCTCGAAAGAATATTCGTGCAGGCCCTCCGCCGTTACGGGCTTTCCCGCACCCGTCTCCGCGACCTCTTCGCCAAATATGTAATTCAGCAGACTGCTTTTGCCAACGCCCGATTTGCCGGCTATCAGTATATTAGTTTTTATCTTGTCGCCTTCCATTATTTTCTTGCTCCTTTTTTCGTATCCTTGAACATATCAACTACAGCTTTTACTATTCTCTCTACAATTTTCTGATCCTTGCCCTTGCTGATCTCTTTCATTACCTTTTTCAGATTTTCAACAGTAAAGTAGTCGGAAATTTTGGTGATCATAAGGTCTTTCGAGCCGCCGTTCTCTATGCAGGCTTTAGTGTATTCCTCGCAGATCTTCGTTATCGCAACGCCGAGGGTAGCCGTAACAGTAGTTGCCACTGAAACATTTACCGTGGCTTTCGCCGCGCCGCCGACAAATGGGATCACCGAAAGCAGCTGAGAAGCCAGCGTTTTTCCTATATAAGAAACGAAGCCCGCTCCGGCTAAATTTTTCACAGCGCCCTTCATATCATTATCTATTCCGTAGCAGCTTAAAATATCCATCGCCATTTTTACCTGTATGCCCATAAGCGGTACCGAATCGGAAAGTGGCACGGGTACAAATGATGTAGCCGTAACAATACCTGCGGCTAAAGCCGCGTATTTCGGTATCTTGTGCTTTATCATCATTTCTGCCATTTGACCCTGCGCTTTTTTGAGCGACGGGATAAAGCTTTCTCTGAGGTAATCGTCAAGATTATGATGTGCCCAGCTGTTTATCTCAGATTTCTGCACATACTCGTCGCCAAGATCGCTGTTAGTAGAATAGGTAAACACCTCAACGCCGTTTATCCTATTGCGTTTTCCGGCATCGCCGACAGCGTCCTTTATCTGAGCGACTTCGTTCTCGTCAAGATTATCCACCTTTGTAATAATAACGCACACGGGGATATTTCTCGCCTGTATGTCTTTTATCAGCCTTTCATCGAGATCCATGAAGCGGTTATTTATGCAGTACCAAACCTCGTGGATGTGCATACCCAAATCCGCAGGATAATTATTTTTGCGTTCGTCGATAAGATCTATTATATTTTTGTAAAAAGCGCTGTTTTCCGGCGTAGACGAGCTTTCTACCTCGTAGCCTTCAGTGTCGAACAGGGTAATGCTCTTTGAATGATACTCGTGTATGCCCCTTGTCTGCGGCTTTCCGCTGCTTCCGACAGGCGCGGCGCTATCCTTATCAAACTCGAAGAAGTCGTTTATAAGGCTGCTTTTGCCAACGCCGGTAGCTCCGCACACTATGATATTGATATTTTTTGAAGCATTTTCCTTTACTTCTTCATAGCACTTATCATAGTCAAAGTTTTTTACGTCAAATTTCTTGTTGATGTTTTCGTTCATGTCAAAAACTCCTTTTCCTTATTGATTTGTCAATTATCAGCTATAACTGACATAATAATACGTTTTTGTATGTTAATTATAACACATTCTTTTTCACTTTTGTTAAGCTGGCTGCTTAGTATAACGTTTTCGTAAGATATTTTTTTATTTTAACAAAAAACATGACACAATCCGCTTCTTATACAAATATCGCATTATTTCAAATACTTTACATCATTATATCATATTATTTCACATATTTCAACCCCTTTATAGGAAAAATTCCGACATAATGCATAATGATATAGGATAAAATATTATATATGGGGGTGCAAATAATGTACGAAAACAAATTCATGTATGACAATAATTTTGCTTTGAGGCTCTCAAAACTTCGCACACAGAAAGGTGTTTCCGCAAGGGATATGAGCTTATCTATTGGACAGAACGCAGGGTATATAAACAATATCGAAACAGGAAAAGCCCTGCCCTCTATGACCTCTTTCTTTTATATCTGCGAGTATCTGGACATTACGCCGCAGGAGTTTTTCGATGCCGACGCCGAGCAGCCAAAAGAGCTAAGTAAGCTTATCTCTGACCTGAAAAAGCTCAACAAAAGGCAGCTGGAGAACATTGCTGATATTGTTAACGATCTGGCTAATGGGAATAGGCGGTGAAAGGGGAAAAGGTAAATTTGTACGTCTGCCACATAGACAAGACCGACACTTTGAAGCATGATTATAAGGTAAATAGGTACAGGAGAGGTGAGTTCAGGGCAAAAAAATCACAGCCCCCTCGAAAGCTGTGATTCCTTTTCAACTCAATACTCCTCCGCCAACAGCAGCGTAATATGATCCACATCGTCGATCATATACGCCCTGCCGTTTACCTCCACGTCGGTCGGTATGAAATATTCAAGCTTAGCCTCGGAGCATTCCTGCATATGATAAATGTGCAGGAATTTTTTCTGCCCTTTGACCTCTGTCACTATCTCGAAAATTTGCAGATAATCAAGCTGTCCGCTGACCTTTTCTCGCATTTGCTCTACGGCTGAAAATAACGCCACTTGCAATTCAATAGGGAAGTTTTCTGCCACGCCGCTTGTGACGTATCTGCTTCCGCTGAATGTGTATGCCATAAAATACCTCCTAATAATATTCCCCCACCAGCACCCTAGCCTCCTCGATACACTCCCTCAACATACTCCTGTCGCAAAGCATACCCTCTATCTCTTCATCCGTGTAACCCATATCGTAAAGCAGCATAAGATCTTCCTGCGATACCCCGAACATTCCGCATATATCAAAAAGTTCATCATCGTCATAAGCGGGCTTTCTGTATCCATAATAGTTCCAGCCATAGCAAAATTCGTTCGGTACAAAGCTGCTTTTCTCAAAACGCCCACGCTTGTCAATGCTTATGATCTCGCCTTCCGTGACCTTTATCACTTCAAACGGCAGCTTTTCAAGGAAACTGCCTTTCAGCACGTTCTTCATAATGTCCTCGGTGGACGTGTAAACATACAGTCCTAATTGCTTGTAATGGATAAGGCAAAGCGGATTGTCGCCCTTTGCTATGAAAAGCTTATTCTTGTCGCTAAGTATCGTGAATACGAAAGAGCCTTCTACTGCCTCTGACATCTTTGCTATAGTCTTGAAGTCAAGTCTGCCGTATTTCTCAATAAGCTGTGCGGCAACGTAGCTGTCAGTTTCTATCTTGCTTTTCGGCAGATGTTCAGACTTTGCAAGCTGGCTGTCATTGTAAAGCACACCGTTGTGACATAAAGCAAAAGACCCGTCCGCAGTTTTGCCTGTGAACGGGTGGTTATTGTAAATGTACCTAGCGTCGCCTTGGGTAGTCATTCTCGTATGACCTGTGAGGATAACTGTGTCCTCAGGCACATAAAGCCTTACCTTGTGAGCAGGTTTTGCCCTCTTGAACACTTTAAGCTCGCCGTGTTTCACATACGCTATTCCCGTTGCATCCTTGCCCCTTACCTCAGACTCAACGGATAATCTGTTGATAAGTTCTTTCATCTCGCTCCTGCTGAGCGAACGTCTGTAATTTACAAATCCAAATATCGCACACATAGTTAATCCTCCTCGCTGACAGGCTCGTTAACATAGAGCCTTTTCTCTTTCAGATACCTGATAAGCTCTGTATATTCAGGCTTTATGCTAAGAACAAAATCCGCCCAGGATTGCTTGTTCATATCATCATCATTAAGGCATACTGCGTTTTGGCATATGCTGTCTACAAGTTCAAGCGTCGCTATAAAGCTGTTGAATTTTAGAGTGCCCCTGAACAGCCTTATCTCCACAGTATCAGCATTTGTTATGTTCACACAGGCATGTCTGCCCTTAGTGCTTTTCTTTGCCTTTTCAAGTATCTCTTTCGGCTTGTCATTGTAGCCGTGTCTTGCCGCCCAGCGGTCAACGCTGTATGCAGTACGCCGTGAGAACTTGAAAAGCTCGTTCCAATGGCTCTCGAAAAAGAACATTATTCTGCTTATGACTTCTTCCTGTTCCTCGTAGGAATATCCAAGCTGCTTTCGGCCTATATGGACGTGAAGTCCGCAGGTAGACGTATTATGCGAACGGTAGCCAAGGGAAAGCGCTTTTCTCACAATATCCTCCCACGGGAATTTCTTTCGATGAAAATCTATTGAGCAAGGGTGGCTGACAAGTTCCATTACCTCATCCAGCGAGCCGTCAGACTTTATGTAAAGCACTTCGTTCTGAACATTAGCTGTATCATATATCTTCTCCGCATTATCATCATATCTTCCTGCACCGTCTATCTCTAGTTCAACGCCGTAAAAACGCACGTTGTCTTCTTTCGGCAGTTTGTAGAACACTGGCTTAGGCTTGTAGTAATAATCGTTTATGTAGTCGCCGCTGTCACAGCAATCGTCATAACATTCACGGCAATAGGCGTTATCGCCGCGCCAGTACGTATCGTCGGAATGCACGATAGTTTCGCAGTTTGAACAGCGGTAGTAATGATTATCATAGCAATCTGTACAGAGGATAGTATTCTCATCGCTCACGGTATTCTGTTCGATACAGCGTTCGCCGCAATGGTCGCATACCACAGTTTCGTTATCGTAGCAATCCTGACAAAGTATCTCGTTTTCGACTTCATAGCATTCCGCCTCGTCCTCTAAAGCGCAGCCGCAAATGCTGCAATGGGTAAGTTCGCTCATTTTAAAACTCCTTTACAAAATACAAAAATTAAAGGCAGACCCGAGGCCTGCCTATGGTGTTCACTCGTCCTTTTCTGCGATGTAGGTGATGATCTCCTGCGCTATCTCCACCAGCACGCTGCCCACAAGCACGAGTATAACTTTAGCTTTGTTCATCGTAACGCCCTCCTTTCCGCATTTGCGTTACTTCATAAAGATGATGTATATTTGTAAAGATCAAGTTTCCGAAAAGTGCCGTACTAAACCGCAGAACATTAAGATAAACCGATATTTTTTTGAAAGGAATGATAAATTATGTTTGACAATATCCCCGATATACTTACCGCTAAAGAATGTCAGCAGCTTTTAAAGATAGGCAAAAACTCTATGCTTCGTTATCTTAAAACAGGGGAGATAGAGGGTTTCAAGATAGGCAGCAGGTGGAGGATTTACAAGTTTAGTGTTATTGAGTTTTTGAGGAAGAGGTGAAAAAAACAGCCGCCCCTGTACTGTGTTTTTTCAGTACAGGGGCGGGTGATTATCGTATATTCC
>NZ_FR890747.1:0-14105 GCF_000435935.1 Ruminococcus sp. CAG:57
ATCACAATACTTGCGTTCATACAGATAATATGTTATAATATATAATGTATATTTATAAATCTAAAGGAGGTTTATTTATGGATCAGCTTATAAAATTACTGAAAAACAACGCCCGTATCACAAACAGCGAGCTTGCCGTTCTTCTCGATAAAACAGAAGAGCAGGTTGCAGCGGATATCGCCAAGCTTGAAGCAGACGGCGTAATAAAGGGCTATTCCGCGATCGTTGACGAAAGTGCCTATGACCCTAATTCAGTTTTCGCTCTTATAGAACTTAAAGTCACCCCACAGTCACAGTCAGGCTTTGACGAGATAGCAAACCAGATCGCAAGCTATGAGCAGGTGGAGTCCGTCCGCCTTATGTCAGGTGCTTATGATATAATCGTTGCCGTGAACGGTGCAAACATCAGGGATATCTCACAGTTTGTTTCCCAAAGACTTGCCACTATCGACGCTGTCCAGTCCACCGCCACACACTTCGTGCTAAAGGTCTATAAAGACAACGGCATCATGATAAGCACAGATGATAAAGACGAAAGAGGTTTGATCTCCCCATGATAGATTATAATAAAGTGCTTTGCCCTGCCATAAAGGAAATGAAGCCCTCAGGTATCAGAAAATTTTTCGATATCGCTCAGCAGCTAGAGGGCGTTATCTCCCTTGGCGTTGGCGAGCCTGACTTCAAAACTCCGTGGCTAATACGTCAGGAAGCTATCTCCACCCTTGAAAAAGGCAAGACCTGCTATACCGCAAACGCAGGACTTATAGCACTCCGTGAAGAGATAGCCAAGTATTTTCAGCGTACTATCCACACAAGCTATGACCCTAATAAGGAAATAATCGTCACTGTTGGCGGCTCTGAAGCTATCGACCTTACCATAAGATGCCTTATCCAACCCGGTGATGAAGTCCTTATAGTCGAACCGTCCTTTGTCTGTTATCGTCCTATCGTCTCACTATGCGGCGGCGTTCCAGTGGTCATAGAAACAAAGGAAGAAAACGAGTTCCGACTTACAGCAGACGAGCTTCGTGAAAAAATAACCGACAAAACCAAGCTCCTTGTCCTGCCCTATCCTAATAACCCAACAGGTGCGATAATGCGCCGTGAAGATCTTGAAGCTATCGCAAAGGTGCTTAAAGATACCAATATCATGATAGCCTCAGACGAGATATATTCCGAGCTTACATATTCAGGCAAGCATTGCTCTATCGCAGAAATAGAGGGTATGCGTGAGCGCACTATCGTCATAAACGGCTTTTCCAAAAGCTTTGCAATGACAGGCTGGCGGCTTGGCTTCCTTGGCGGACCAAAAGAGATAGTGTCCCAAATGCTCAAGCTTCATCAGTACGCTATCATGTCCTCCCCTACTGTCAGCCAGTATGCCGCTATCGTTGCCATGCACAGTTGTCAGAAGGATATAGATGCCATGCGTAACGAGTATAATATCCGCCGTCGCTTTGTGGTGGATTCTTTCAATAAGCTTGGTCTTAAATGCTTTGCACCACAAGGCGCATTCTATGTTTTCCCTTGTATCAAAAGCACAGGCATGACAAGCACCGACTTCTGCGAAAAGCTTGTGTACACCAAAAAGGTAGCCGTCGTGCCGGGAGATGCTTTCGGCGAGTGCGGAGAGGGCTATGTGCGTGTCTCCTACGCCTATTCCCTTAACCACCTGAGAGAGGCTATCAAACGTATCGGAGAATTTTTAGAGGATATCAAAAATGGTAACGTGCAGTAATTTAAAAATAAAAGCCTACGGAAAAATAAATCTTGCATTGGATATCGTTGGTAAACGTGATGACGGCTACCATATGCTAAATACTGTCATGCAGTCAGTGTCCTGCTTCGACCTCTTGGACTTCACACTCTCTGAGGGCGAGGGCATAGAGCTTACCTGCAAACTTGACAGCTTTCCAAAAGGCGAGGATAATATCATCACAAAAGCCTACCATGCCTTTGCCGACTTCACCCATATTGACTTCGGCTGTAAAATAACAGTGAACGTGGAGAAAAATCTCCCCTCACAAGCAGGCATGGGCGGAGGAAGTGCAGACGCCGCCGCTACCCTTAGAGCCTTGGACTTCATGTTTGATACAAGGCTCACCGATGAACAGCTCTGCTCCATAGGCGTGGCTCTGGGTGCAGACGTGCCTTTCTGTATTACAGGCGGCACAAGGCTCTGTCAGGGCGTTGGCGAAATAATGAGCAACCTGCCCTCACCCGACTGCGCTTTCGTAATAATAAAACCCGACGTGGGTATCTCCACCCCCGAAGCTTTCAAAAAGTATGACAGCATTTCAAACCCAAAACGCTGTAATATGGACGTCCTGCTGAGATATATCGGCGGCGGAAAGCTTTTCGGCATATGCTCAAACCTTTTCAATGTGCTGGAATATGCCGCCGACCGTGAGGAGATAGCTCATGCAGTGCAGGAGCTTAAAAACAGCGGAGCTCTCTCCGCCCTGATGACAGGAAGCGGCTCAGCCGTTTTTGGAGTTTTTCCCGATATCGCTTCCGCACAAACAGCCGCAGAAAAGCTGTCAAGCTGGAACTATAAGTGCGTTTGTCAGCCTGTAAAACAGGGCTGGGAATTTGTATATTAATGAGGTGAAATAATTGAGCAGAAATAAATGCAGAATTTGCGGATACCGCTTTAAAAGCGATGATGAGATAATTTGTCCTGAGTGCTTCACAGCCCGTGACGAGGATATAAGCTGTAACAGCCTTTCAGATGACCTGCACTCTCATGATCTCCGTGCCGATAACGAGCAGGACGGCTGGTTTGGTCAGTCTGAAAATGACACCTTCAAAGAAGAAAAGAACGATTTCGTTTCCGAGGAACGTAAAGAGGAAGCAAGGGACGAGAATTTCCAAAGCACCTATACCCCACCTAAAAAACCGACCCCTCCCCCAAGCTATTCAAATTCAAGAGCCGAAAAGCTTGCCGCCCTCAATAACTACAGCCAACAGCGCACAAGCTATAACCGCCCAAACAACAGCTCCTATAGCTTCAGCGCCACGAACATAAACCACTCTAACAAAAAGAATGGCGGCAAAGGCTGTGCCACCGCCGTTGTGGTCATAATAATCCTTATGGCTATCCTCCCAACTATCATAGGCTTTGTCTCATCAAAAATAATTTCAAGCAAATATGACGACTATAACTATGACTACGATTATGACGATACCTATAGTGAAGCCGAAGATGACTACACCGACCATTCCAACCTCTATGTAGCGCAAGACGCTGAGGACGGTACCTACAGCGTTCAGTATCAAGGCTATACCCTCACCGAACGCAAAGTAAGCGACCTGACCGATGAGGAAAGAAACTCCCTTTCAGGCGGTATTATAAGCGGTGACACAGTATGGGAAATAGACCTCGACCTTGATGTTAATATCAGCGATAGCAACAGACAGGTAAAATTCACCTTTGCCTACAACACCGCCTATGACGAAAACGATAATTCGTTTTTCTCAAACAACTTCTTCCCCGGTGAAAGCGACTACGAAGACGATAAGACCTATACGATCAAGTTTCTTGTCCCAGCCGATTCAAAGCGCACCACGTTCACAGCCTGCTTCCAGAACGACGATTTTATAACAGATTCATTCCAGTTCAATATCCCCCTTGACGAAAACACAGACTCATCAGGCGACCTATCCTCTGACTCCTACACCAAAATAGGCGGAGTTGACACAGCGGCATGAACGATATCCTTAAAAGCTGTACCCTCTGCCCAAGAGAGTGCAAAGTGAACAGATACGAGCATAAAGGCTTCTGCGGTGAAACTGCCAAAGTAAGGATAGCCCGAGCCGAGCTTCATATGTGGGAAGAACCTTGTATCAGCGGCACAGAAGGCTCAGGAACAGTATTTTTCTCAGGCTGCTGCCTGAAATGCTGTTTCTGCCAAAACTACGAGATATCCGCTCAGAGCAAAGGCTTTGAGCTTACCGAGCAAGAGCTTGCAGACACTTTTCTGCGGCTTCAATCAATGGGCGCAAACAACATAAACCTCGTCAATCCCACCCATTTCGTTCCGCAAATAATCAAAGCGCTCGACCTCTGTAAAGATAAGCTCACTATCCCCGTGGTCTATAACAGCGGCGGTTATGAAAAGCACCAAACGCTGGAGCTTCTTCGTGGCTATGTGCAGATATTTTTACCCGACCTTAAATATTTTGATCCTACACTTTCGGATAAATATTCCAAAGCCGCAGACTATTTTGAAAACGCCGCTGCTTCAATACATAAAATGGCAGAGCTTTCAGGCAAGCCAACCTTTGACGAAAAGGGCATAATGCAGAGCGGCACAATAGTCCGCCACCTTGTCCTCCCTACTCACCGTAAAGACTCCATAAAGCTTATGGAGTGGCTAGGCAAAAATTTTGCCAAAAACGAGATAATGATAAGTCTTATGAGCCAGTTCACCCCCGTGTATAAAGCCTTTGACTACAAAGAGCTTTGCCGTAAGACATCAACTTTCGAGTATAACACCGTCATTGACGCCGTGAATAAATACGGTTTTGAGGGTTTTGTCCAAAGCCGCACATCCGCCGCCAAAGATTTTATCCCCAAATTTTATGACGAAAAATACTACTGACATCCAATTTTTTATCGGACTGCCATGCTAACGCAGACAGCCCGATATTTTTGTAATAAAATTGTTATACATTCCCTATTGACATTTTGAACAAAAAAGTTTATAATGTTAATGTAAGTTTGGTAAAACAAACTTGAATGGGGTAACTTATGGGGTAAACATTAGTCACCAACCGTAAAAAGGGCAGCAAAATTGCCGCCTGCATATAAGTTATCGAAAAGAGGTCATGCAAATGTCAAAGGCTTTCGGTTCAAGATATTCCATTGAAAATTCCGAGGAAGCAAAGGAGTATTTTGAGTTTGTAAAGGACCTGCTTGACAGCGATGTTGTAAACGAAATGAAAAATTTTCGTCATCACTATAGTACGACTTGCTATCAGCATTGCATCAATGTATCCTACTATAACTATCTCGTTTGCAGAAAATTGGGACTAAATTCAAGATCCGCAGCAAGAGCAGGTCTGCTTCACGATCTGTTTCTTTATGATTGGCGGGATCGTGAGAAGAAAAAAGGCGAAATGCCTCACGGAATGACCCACCCAAAGGTCGCACTCAACAATGCAAAACAGCATTTTGAGATAGGCAAGCGTGAGGAGGATATGATAGTCAAGCATATGTGGCCGCTGACCCTGAAATTCCCTAAATACGCTGAATCTTACGTTATCGTGTGTATCGACAAATACACCGCAATGTTGGAAATAGGCTCTTATTTGGGTCAGAAAATGAAAGAAAAAGCGAAAGCAATGCGAACAAAACAGCATTAAACCAAAGCGGACAGGCACACACCTGTCCGCTTTCAGTTTGTTGACAAAGTCCTAAATAAATGTACAATTGATCGTACACTTATATAAACACAAAAAGACCGCCCCTAAGATAAGGGACGGTCTTTCCCGTTTATCAGGCAAAATAAACGGATATTGGTGTTTAGTGAATGTCGTTGTAAAGTGCAATGTAATCCTTGGCGGACTTTGTCCAACTGAAATTCTGCTTGAGCGCAGTGTTCACAAGCCTGCCCCACTTCATCTTGTCATCATAGTATGCCCTGGCTCTAACAACAGCGTCAAGCATATCATGTGCGTTGTAAGACTTGAAAGTAAAGCCGTTTCCATTCTTGTCGCCTGCATCATGGATACTGTCTCTCAAACCGCCTGTCTCTCTTACGATAGGTATAGTACCATATCTCAAAGCGATCATCTGAGCCAAACCGCAAGGCTCGCTCTGCGACGGCATAAGGAACATATCCGCACCAGCATATATCTTCTTGGACAGCTCAGGCACAAAACCGATGGTCAGACCCACTCTGTCAGGATAACGATAATGCATTTCGCTGAAAAAGTCCTCGTATATCTTCTCCCCCGAACCAAGAATAGCAAACTTGCAGCCAAGTCTGATGATGTCCTCAAACACATACTTGATAAGGTCAAGACCCTTGTGTGAAACAAATCTCGTTACGATACCGATAACAGGCTCTTTTCCATGTGCCATGCCAAGCTCGCTGAGCAAAGCGTGCTTGCAAACAGCCTTGCCCGTCTTGTCATTCAAACTATAATTCTTAGCAATAACAGGATCAGTTGCAGGATCATAAATCTTCTGATCTATACCATTAAGTATTCCGCAAAGCTTGTATTGCTTGTTAACAAGCTCCCTGTCAAGACCATGTGAATACCATGGATCAAGTATCTCCCAAGCATAGCTTGGCGAAACTGTCGTCACCTTGTCAGCCGTTTCAATAGCAGCCTTCATAAAGTTCACATCACCGTCATATGAAAGCAGATCCGTATGATAAAGCGGAATGCCCATAATATCGTTGATAAGTTCTAAGCCATATTGTCCCTGATACTGAATATTGTGTATGGTAAATACCGTCTTGATATCCTCATAACCCTGCTGATAGCGGTAGAAAATATCATAATAAACAGGAACAAGTGCCGTCTGCCAGTCATTGGCGTTTATAACATTTGGCTTAAAGTCGATGTATCTCAGCAGCTCGAGAACTGCCCTTGAGAAGAATATAAATCTCTCAGCATCATCATAAAAGCCATACAGACCGTTTCTCTGGAAGTAATACTCATTATCAAGCAGATAATAAGTCACTCCGTTCACAACGCCTGTAAAAACGCCGCAGTATTGATTTCTCCATGCCACCGGCACAGTGAAATTCGTAACATATGTCAGCTTGTCCTTAAGCTCCTGCCTGATAGAGCTGTAATAAGGTATCACGACTCTGCAATCGTGACCCTCGGCATTGATAGCCGCAGGCAGTGAGCCTGCAACATCAGCCAATCCACCTGAAGCAATAAAAGGCAAAGCCTCACTTGCAGTATAAAGTATGTTCATATCCGAACCCTCTTTCCTAAGTCATTGCGACCTTTTTATACAGAAGCTCCCTTTCCTACATACATAGGATACTGTGGCGAGCTTGTAAGGATATGGTTTTCACAGATAGAAACGTTCTTGTCTGTGATAAGATAGTTAAGCTCAGCATTGTCACCAACAACAGTGCCCTGCATAAGGATACAGTTCTTGACCTTTGCACCCTTGCCTACCTTAACGCCTCTGAACAGTACAGAGTTCTCTACCTCGCCCTCTATGATACAGCCGTCAGCAATAAGAGAATTTGATACCTTGCTGTCCAGATCGTACTTAACAGGAGCATTGTCGCTTACCTTTGTGTATATAGAACGCTTTGGAACGAACAGCTTGCGTGCATTCTCAGGTTCAAGCAGAGCCATGTTTGACTTAAAGTAGCTTTCAGGGCTGTTGAGCTTGCTGAAATAGTTATCGTACTCGTAGATCTTTATCTTAAGCTCTCTGCACTTCTCCTGAAGAATATTTCTCTCAAAGCTTACATTTCCTCTGGCCATTGCGTCATTAACAGTTTCAATAAGGAAATCCATTGACATAACGAACACATTAAGGCTCGTTGTGCAAGTGCCGCTGATGTCAGGATTGATAAGAACAGAGGTTACGTTCTTGTCAGCGTCAACGTTGAATACAGTTGAAGTCTTTATATCATCAGAGCTGTAAACGCCAGTGTGTGCAACAGCAGTAATATCAGCACCGCTCTCGATGTGAGCCGCAACGATAGGCTTGTAATCAATATTAGTTACAACGTCACAGTCTGAAAGGATAACATATTTAGCTCTTGAGTGCTTGATAAAGCTCATCGCACCATAAAGAGCCTCGATCCTGCCTCTGTAAAGAGTGCTTTCAACGTTGCCGAATGGAGGCAGAATGTAAAGTCCGCCCTTTTTTCTGGCCAGATCCCACTCTCTTGCAGAGCCGAGGTGATCCAGAAGTGACTGATAGTTAGATTTTGTTATAACACCGACCTCGCTTATGCCGCTGTTTACCATGTTAGACAGTGGGAAGTCGATAAGGCGGTATCTTCCGCCGAACATTACAGAACCCATAGTTCTGTTCTTTGTCATGTCGCCAAGAGTCGTGTCGTGCATATTAGCGAAAACAAGACCCAGTACGTTACCCATATTTACATCCATGTTTACTCGGTCCTTTCTTAGATATTCTCGTAAATTATTGCCTTTGGTGCAACAACACTGCCGTCAGAAACAGTCAGATTATTGCCCACTACAGCAACGCCCCATGAGTCCTTGTCCTCGATAGTTTCAGGTCTTGCACCGATCTGAGCGTTCTCACCGATAACAGTGTTCTCGCCAACGATAGCATACTCGACCTTTGCACCCTTCTTGACAACTGCGCCAGGCATAAGGATAGAATCCAGTATCTCAGCGCCTTCCTCAACAGTAACGCCGTCAGAGATCATTGAGAACTCGACTGAACCGTCGATAACGCAGCCCTCTGTTACCATAGAGTTCTGTACCTGAGCGTTCTTGCCTATGCTCTGAGGTGGCATAACAGGGTTTCTTGAGTATATCTTCCAGCTTGTATCATAAAGATCGATAGGAATGTTAGGATTGATAAGGTCCATATTAGCTTCCCAAAGAGAATCTATAGTTCCAACGTCCTTCCAGTAGCCGTCAAAACGATAAGCCACAAGCTTCTCGCCTGCTTCTCTCATGTCAGGGATAATGTTCTTGCCGAAGTCCTTTGAAGCTTCCTTGTCGTTCTCATTAGCGATAAGATAAGCTTTCAGCTTCTTCCAAGTGAATATGTAAATACCCATTGAAGCAAGAGTTGAACGAGGGTTCTTTGGCTTCTCCTCGAAGTCTATGATGTTGTCGTCCTCGTCGGTTATCATGATACCGAAACGTGACGCCTCTTCCTTTGGAACGTCCAGAACAGCGATAGTAGCGTCAGCGTTCTTAGCTTTGTGATATTCAAGCATCTTGTTGTAATCCATTTTATAGATATGGTCGCCTGAAAGAACAACAACATACTCAGGGTCATATCTGTCTACAAAAGCGATATTCTGATAAATAGCGTTTGCAGTACCCGAATACCAATCAGCGCCTGAAGCTGTCTGATAAGGAGGAAGCACATGAACGCCTCCGTGTATTCTGTCAAGATCCCAAGGCTGACCGTTTCCAATGTACTCATTGAGTACCAATGGCTGATACTGTGTCAGCACGCCCACTGTGTCGATACCTGAATTGATACAGTTCGAGAGAGGAAAATCAATGATACGATACTTAGCACCGAAAGGTACTGCCGGTTTTGCAACGCTCTGTGTCAGGGCATACAATCTGCTTCCCTGACCGCCTGCCAGCAGCATTGCAACACATTCTTTTTTGTTGAACATAATTAATTCACCCACCAATTTTTATTAAGTCTATATTACTCAGCCTTTTTAGCTGTGGACTTCTTAGTTGTTTTCGCCTTAGCGGCTTTCTTGACAGCAGTTTTCTTAGCCGCTGTCTTTGTTTTTTTCTTTCCCTCTGCCTTTTTCTCAGGCACAGGTCTTTCCTCTTTCTTCACCGTGAAATACATACAAGAGAACGCAGGAATATCGATGCAGACTGACTGGTCAAAGCCGTGCATCTTAACATCTACCGCCTTGACAGTACCGTTCGTGCAAGGGGATCCGTCAACAGAAGACGAGTTGAACACCTCTGTATAGCTGCCCCAGTAAGGAACGCCAAAGCAGTATGACTTTCTTTCCACAGGAACGAAGTTGCAAACCACGATGACCTCTCCGCCGTTTTTGTCAAAACGTCTGAAGATGATGATACTCTGCTTGAAATCGTCATTTGATATCCAGCTAAAGCCCTCCCAAGAGAAATCTCTTTCCCAGAACTGAGGGTGGTCAAGATAGAAATGATTGAGGTTCTTGGAGTAGTTCAGATAATTGCGGTGGTTCTCATATTCGTCCACCATGAACCATTCCAGACCATTCTCGTAATCCCACTCTCTGAACTGAGCAAAATCAGCACCCATGAACAGAAGCTTCTTACCTGGGTGAGCCATCATATAAGCCATGAACAGCTTGCACTGCTTGAACTTATTGTCGATATCTCCACCATACATTTTATTTACCAATGAAGCCTTACCATGCACTACCTCATCATGAGAGATAGGCAAAATAAAGTTTTCAGAGAAAGCATAGAAGAATGAGAACGTGAGCATATCATGATGAAAAGCTCTGTCAATAGGGTCAAGAGCCATATATTTGAGCATATCATTCATCCAGCCCATGTTCCACTTGAAGTTGAAGCCAAGACCGCCGTCGCTCGCAGGCTTTGTTACCATAGGCCATGAAGTTGACTCTTCGGCTATCATAAGGGTATTAGGGTTTCTTCCGAACACAGCGGTATTGAGATCCTTGAAGAACTGAACGGCTTCAAGATTTTCCTTGCCGCCGAACTTGTTAGGCGTCCACTCTCCGTCACGTCTGTCATAGTCAAGATAAAGCATAGACGCAACAGCGTCAACTCTCAGACCGTCAACGTGATATTTTTCTATCCAGTAAAGAGCGTTTGAGATAAGGAATGACTTTACCTCGCCCTTTGAATAATCGAAAACTCTCGTTCCCCAAGTGAGGTGATCTGCCTTTTTCGGGTCAGAGTATTCATATGACGGACCTCCGTCAAACTCGAACAGTCCTGCCTCATCTCTAGGAAAATGCGCAGGCACCCAATCAAGGATAACGCCTATTCCCGCCAAATGGAAAAGGTCTATCATTTTCATGAAGTCATAAGGCGTGCCGAAACGTGAAGTCGGCGCAAAATAGCCGATACCCTGATAGCCCCAAGAGCCGTCAAAAGGATATTCCGCCAGCGGCATAAGCTCGATATGAGTATAGCCCATTTCCTTTATATATGGGATTATAGTATCTGCAAATCTAACATATGAGAAATATTTTCCGTCAGGACAAGCCTTCCATGAATTGAGATGTACCTCATAGATATTCATAGGACAATTGTAGATATCCTTAGACTTCTTCTCGGTCATCCACTTTTTATCGCTCCAAAGATAATCGTCTATATCGAAAACCTTTGAGCCGGTGTTCGGAGCGACCTCCATGTGTGTGCCGTACGGATCAGCCTTATAATGGGTCTTGCCGTCACAGCCGTGGATACAGTATTTATATGTATCATAAGTCTGAAGTCCTGTAACAAAAGCCTCCCACACCTCTGAGTCGTCTATCTTCTCCATTGGAGTGGCATTTTCGTCCCAGTCATTGAAATCTCCCACAACAGAAATGCCCTCAGCGTGTGCTGCCCAGACTCTGAAATAATATCCTTCTATGCCGTCTTTCTCTCCCTTATGACAGCCAAGAAACTTATATGTTTCGCAGTTTGTGCCATTGTGGAAAAGATAGAGCGGCAGTTCATAATCCTTTGGAATAATATCTATCATAATTCAGCCTCCCTTGTCTTTTTGTGAAAACCGCTGAATAATTTCGGTGTTTCATACTTACATTTTAATCTTTTTTGAACAAATTTGCAATAGTTTTAGTAGTTATTCTCGTATTCGCACATATTTCAACAGATAGTTTTATATATTTTGCACAATAGATTTTATATAATAACATAGAAAAAGTAAAGTCAAAGTATACAAAAGTAAAAAATTGCAGGCAAAAGTCGGCAAAGTCATTTACATTCATTCTTCATTCTCGTCACGAAGGAAAATTTTTGCGGCAATAATAGTTATATCGTCACGCCTGCCTCCTGTTCGCTGAGCAAGCGCCTTTGCGCCAAGCGCCGTGACTATCTCCTGAGCGTTCATTCCGTTACAGCGGAGTATCTCTCGTGCTGTAGCGTCCTCGACACCGTCTGAGGTCATAAGCAGAACGTCCCCGTCAAAGAGCTTAAGCTCGCTCACATCAGGTGTACACTCCGCAAGTATCCCAGCAGGAAAAGCCTGTCCGCCGATAGCTTTAAGACCGCCGTCACGGAAAAGAAAGCTTTGCGCCGCACCCGATTTAAGAAACTGCACCGTTCCGCCATTAAGCTCCAGCCGCATTATATCAAGGGTCGCAAAAGATTCCTCCCAGCCCTTAACTCTGAGCATGGAATTTATAAGCCTATGGGCTGTCTGCATAGACATTCCCGATCGTATGAGCCTTGTAACAAGACTTACGGAAAACAATGAATCCAGTCTCGCTCTTTTTCCTGTTCCCATGCCGTCTGAAAGGACGATATACTTTTCGTTGACGCTTGAATCGAAGACTTCAAAGCTGTCTCCCGAATATTCTCCGCTTGACGAAGCTGAAAAGCTTTTTATATCAACTGTGAATTTCGGTATTTCCGCAAAGGACATTCTGGTTATATTATCCACCTTGACTATCACAGGCATATCAAGGTCATAATCTATCATTTCTGAAAGCGTTGCTGTGAGCCTTACAAGATCACCCCTGAACTGCGCAGTTATAAAAACGTCCACACGCTGACAAAGGTTTTCGTCTATGTAAACGCAGGCTTTCACATTTGGATAGCCAAGGTTTGAGAAATGCTCCCTTACTCTTGCTGAAAGCTGAGGATCAACGCTTCTCACCTGACCTGCCCTGAAAGAAAGGTCGGATAAGATATCCTCCATGGAGGAAAGCTGTTCGCTTAAAAACTCACGCATTTCACGAACTCTCATGCTGTCGGCACGTTCTGCCACAAAGTCGGTATACAATTCATTGAAGCTTTTGCAAAGAAGCGACTTTCTCACACAGCCTCCCAAATGCTTTTCAACGTCGTCAAGGCTGAGGTTATTATATGTACAAACTATACTTTCAAGCTTTGAAAAGCTGTCATCAAGCTGTACACAACGCTTACTGCACACTGAGTACATATCGCAATCGGTACAAACAACAGATCGTACACGCTTTGACAATGTAGCTTCCTTTGAGCGTTTATCTATCGCCGCAGTGACCATTGTAAGCTGACCTCTGATACCGCCCAGAGTTCTCGAAGCCATATTGAGCTTTGAAGAAGTGGTCTGCCCTACAAGGTCAACGGAATTTTTCACTCCCACCACTTTTTTTGCCACCCTTTTTATCACAGGAACAGGCAGGGCGATAAAAAGCACAGAGCCTATAAGCAAATCAGCAAACATTGAAAATGTATCACCGTTCACGCCCATTGCCACAAGGCTCACAAGTGAAACTGCAAGGAAAACAAGCACTATCACAAGAGAGCCGAATTGCAGAAAAGCTCCGCAAATAAGTCCTGACGTGGCAAGCAAAAGTGTATTTCTCGCAAGTGACGGAGTACAAAGGAGTACACCGCAGGTGGTCAATGCGCCAACAACTGCACCGCCTATATTTCTATACTTTCGCACTGCCATAAGCATAAACAAAGTGCCTGCTATCCTGCCCAGGTTCACCACATGGAGCGGTGCGGCAGTGATGGTCGAGATAAACATAATATAAAGTATAGCTGTGAAAACTCCGTTTATTCCTGTGAGGTCAAAAACACCGCTTCGGTTTCTTTGACGTTTTACGGTCAGTGCAATAAAAACAACACAGCCACACATGAGCGAGCTTATCATTCGCAGTGAAGCCGTATATGTATCCGACGGCATTGCAACCGACATTACACAGCTGAAAAGAAGCATTGCTCCTGTTGTGAGGAGCGACACAAAAACGGGGTCGTCCTTATGGTCAGCAGAGGGCATCACAAGCCTTACCGCCCCTATAACAAGTATCGCACAAAGCTGAACGATACCCTCTGAGAATGTTCCGCTTACAAAATATGCAAGTGCTGAGCCTAAAAAAGCAGGTATCACATTAGTTCCCGAAAGCACTGCCACCGCCACGTTCATTGACGAGGGGAAGCCTAAGATCTTTCCGAAGCTTGCCGCAAACGCTGCTGCCGCCGATAAAACAGCCATAAGTACATTCGTTTTGCCTGAGGTATGAAATTTTGCCGTATGCCGTATTTTTTCCATTGCTTATCACGTCCTATGTTTCCAAAATGTAATAATTACATTTTAGCAGGACTATCAAGCGAAAGGTGTCGCAATATGGGCTTGAAATTGAAATACTGACCAAATTTACGGACAGATCTCATAACTTTCAACGTCATGAAAATCTGATGTAGAAAACGCAGATAATATAAAGCAATATGGAGCAAAACGAACGAGCAAAGCGGGA
>NZ_FR890747.1:14178-15261 GCF_000435935.1 Ruminococcus sp. CAG:57
GGATAACGCAAGCAGATGTAAATGCAGGGTTTAGCTGTACAAAATTATGTACAATTAGATAAGCTTTCTAAGGGTTTCGGAAAAGGTTATGAATTGTTCCATGGAAAGAGCTTCAGGACGGACGGAGGCAGGCAGGTCGCTTTGCTCTATCGCCTGATTTACTATAGATTTATCTATGCCCATTGATGATGATACGGAATTTGAGAGGGTCTTTCTTCGCTGTGAAAATGCTCCCCTAGCGACTTTAAAAAAGAACTTTTCGTCCGTCACGCCCTCGGGGGTCTTATCACGGATATCAAACCTCACCACGCAGCTGTCAACGTTAGGCGAGGGCATGAAGCTTCCTCGTGATACGTTGAAAAGCAGTTTCGGTACAGAAAAATAATTTATTGCCACTGTGACTGCTCCCATATCTCTTGTACCCATAGGGGCACAAAGACGTGTGCCTGCTTCTTTCTGCACCATGACAGTAACAGACTTTATGGGCAGACGTTCTTCAAGGAGCATCATTAATATGGGCGAGGTTATATAGTAAGGCAGATTTGCACAAACGGCAACGTCCATGCCCTGAAATTCCTCGGCAATAAGCTTATGGAGGTCAGTTTCCATGACGTCGGCGTTTATTATCTTCACATTGTCATATTCTGCAAGAGTTTCTGCAAGGACCGGCATAAGCCTGTCGTCAATTTCGATAGCCACCACCTTGTCGGCACGCTTGGCAAGCTCGTTTGTGAGAACGCCTATGCCTGTGCCTATCTCGATTATGCCGAAGCCTTTTTTTGCATTGCCCATTTCGGCTATCTTGGGGCAAACGGAGGGATTCACCAGGAAGTTCTGACCGAGAGCCTTGGAGAAAGTGAAATTATGTCTTGCGAGAACATCTTTTATCACACTTATATTAGAAAGATTATCCATTTATTAATACACCTCAGATTAACTGATAAATCGACAAAAAATTAACAAAATAATTATATCATATTAACAAAAGATTGTCAACTGATTTGGAAAAGAATAATATTCCTATGAAGTAAGGAATGACCCAGCGGAGCGATTTCTGCTTTGCAGAAATCCGACGTCCCGACC
>NZ_FR890748.1:0-11368 GCF_000435935.1 Ruminococcus sp. CAG:57
TGCCCTGACTGGCTCAGTTTTATTTTAGCATACATAAGTTGAGGGTGTGCCCGTGGAAGAAATGCTGAATCGGTCTTTTTATGAAGTATTTCGCAACGGAGATCGAAAATGGCTGGTATCTTACGCAGATGTAGCACTCAACGGCACAAAGCACACGCTGAAGGATTTTAGCCCTGAGATTGGGAAAGACCTCACCACATATTGCTATCAGCCCGAACCCGGTTTCTGCACCTGCATCCTGCTGCCAGAATAAATGCACAACCTAAAATGACATTTCGTTAAAAAGCATAATGTAAAAAAAAGGCTCTGATAAGACCAATTTTAGGTCATCTCAGAGCCTTTAATCGTTAAATGAGGCACAGGTTCGATAGATACTTTTTTAGCAAGTTCTTCAAGATAATCAAGCGTAAGTTCACTTTCTGATTTTGAATTGAGCTCATCTAATGCTTCCAATAACGTCAACATTACAATACACATCCTTGCTCATAGCCATATATTACCTTAGCCTGTCCACTTTCTTCGCCAGGCCATCCGGATATGTTGTAAGCTTTGAACGCGTCAGTTAACAAAATTTGAAGGTGTTCTTTATCGTTTAGCAATCCTTTTGGGAAATCAATACGTGTTATTTTCCAACAAACTTGTTGTTCATGAATACTCTTTATTGCTTGAACAGGTATCGGATTTGATTTATACATAAAGATAAATTCCTCTATATCATTATTCGTGTCATGATGGTTATAGCAATGTGCTAACCATGTTTCAGAATTTTTGTCAATAGTTAAGTACAGGGGCATGATACCTTCTGTCGTGTCCCTAAAGCTCCCGTATGGGTTCTTAATCTTTTTCTTAGCCAGTTCCTCTCTTTGCGTTGGAGTCAGCTTTTCATTAACAAATGCCATAGTCTAAACCTCACAATAATAAAAGTATTTAAGGGTATTTTAAAGAGAACCCTTATAAAACCTCTTGCTGCGCTTGTATAGTAAATACAATGAATGAAACGTAAGCACTCAGAATCTCTTCCTAATGAATTATATAGATTATTTAATTGTTTGGTTGGGATTCCATTTATTGAATTCGTGTTGCCAATTTCTTCTATATTAGGGTTAACATCCGGATTTGGTTTTAATTATAGCTTCATCAATTTCGGCACTTGGTGCAACCAAAACAACAGTATCATCTCCAACAGGACGTCACAATGTAACATCTTTGCCTGAAATATAGTCTTCATAACCTTTTTCAGATATTAAATAAGATGCACCTTTACTAAATATTTCGTCTATATTCATAATATACTCACCCCATAATCTTTAGTTGCAATGTTATTAATTCTTGTAATTTCCTGCCAAAGCCCATTTTCTTCATTCCAACCTTGCCATTCCTTACAAACACGAAGCTCCTTTTCGTGTTTTAATAGCGTTTCCTTCAATTTCTCAATTAACTCTTGATTAATGAATTTAAATGGTGCTTCGTGTCTTTTTTCATTCCTAATTTGATTCCAACATACCATAAACGCTATCCAATTCTTTGCTGGATCGCAATCAAGAAGATACAATATGGCTTCTTCGAATTTGGCAACAATTTTTTCATTTTTAGTTTCCTCATAAAGTTTGTATACTCCAAAATCTATAATTCTACTAAAATCCGTTGGTACATTTGCTGGAACAAAGTGACTTATAGGACAAGCATATCCTTTCTCTCCGCAAAGGAACTCAGCAACCTCATTATTTTCAAATGCTTTTTTTGTAAGTTCAAGCAGCTCTCCATTTGTAATTTGTTTTTCCAATTTCATAACATTTCCTTTCCCACCAAACGACGAATAAACATTTTCTATTTTTACATCAAATATATCTATTTGTATCAATAACGGGGACATCTTCTAAAATATCATCTATCATTGACGTTGTGAATTTGAATGTAACCGTCAAACCCTCCGCATCTACCCCACCGATGACTAAAGAAGTATAATAAACTTCAAGCAACTCGATAGAGTAAATTACCCAATCTCAAAAAGTTTATAGAGCTGCTTAGACCAAATTAGATGTGGAGATAAAGATAATGATAATGAAAACAACGATCGCAACGGTAAAGAACGAATTTCGCCTGACTGAATGGTCAGCCCAGATCCAGGCACAGAAAAGTAGCTGACTTACAGTGCATAAATGGTGTGAAGAAAACGGTGTCAATGTTAATACCGTTCACTTGAATTTTGTTCCGATTATTTCGCTGCTCATTTGTTATTTAATTCCTTGCCTTTAATCTATTCATTCTCTAAAATATATTCATATTTATTATCTTCGCTCCAACGGCTGTCTATATCCTTAACAGACAGCGCATTGATCGAGCCGTCATCTCTGCCAACAGCCACGATCGCATATTTATTGCTATCTGAAATTTCATACATATATACATCGGCTAAAACATGTTCCTTGTCATTGTCAAGAGATTCGGCATACGGAGCGCCGAATTTTTCCTTAAAGCTCAGAAAATCTCTGCTGTTCCATGCGGTTATATCATTATATTTTACAATACTTTGAGGATTGATTATCCTGTAAATATCTATAACTTCGTACTTATTGCCCGTCTGAGCCACTATATAACTGCTGCTGTCGCCATAACCGGAAGCAACGCAGCAGTTATGGTCTGCAATTTCAATAGTATTGGCAGTATTACACTCGATATCACCGGACTCATAATCCAAAGTATTTATGGATATGTTATAAACGCCGACCAGATCTTCCCCATCATCATGCTTTTCATCGATGGGACAAACTGCTATATATACCCCATATTTTTGCTTATCCGTGATAATATAAAATGATCTGGAAAGAAAAGCACTGGTATAATTTTTTCCTGAAGAACTGGCGCTCACAGTATCCTTTTCATACTCTGTCGTGCGAATTATATCGCCTTCAAATCCATCAATCAGCGCTTGTATATCAGCGTCAATACCATCTGAATTTTTCAGACCGTTACACAGTAAGGATTTTACGCCGTCTTTATCCCCATCGTCTATGTATGTCAATAATTGATCTACCGTATCTGCGTAGAACTGATCGTTATATTTATACTCAACACCGTTTATGATAGGCGTTTCTTTAATGGCACAACTACTCAGAGATATCACCAATGCTAAGCTCGAAATAAGGCTGATGACTTTTTTCATTTATTATTTCTCCTTCCAGTCTAATGTTGCTATGTAAGTCTCATCTGAGAATGACCACCCTGCAGTTCTGTCAGTCGCATCTCTGAAAGCCTCATACATGATCTCGCCATTCTCCATCCTCAATATCCGGTTTTAAGTATTCATACTTATCGTAAAAAAAACGTACTTACTCTTATCAGCACTATCAAAACGTAAAATATATTCCGCTATTTTACTGCTTATTTTTTCAATTCCACACTTTTGATTGGAAATATAATTGATCATATATTTTATCGTGTCTAAAGCTATAAACCTATAGTTTTTCCAATCTTCCGTTAAAATTGCCGTCAGGTTCTGTTAAAGCCCAAACACTTCTACATTTTGTACACTTATAATAAAATTTTTTATGTCCATAACCATCATACTTATTAATGGAGTGTTTTTTACAAAGTTTCTTTGCTTTTTTTAATTCAGCAATATATTTTTTTAGATAACAAAAATCGGAAATATCGTTAAACTCATCAACTTCAGCTAGTACTTCACAAACACATGATATTTTTATTGATTTTATAATATTATTTTCTATAACAATTAAAGGAGAACCTTTCCAATCAAACCATATTGCATCATCTGCTATAAAATACAACCGTTTCTCACCCAAAAAGGTTTTGTTTGCTATAGTCATCAATTCTATTTTTTCATTAATTGTTGCTTTTTTATTTGGATACCACTCTATTTTATTAGCAAGCACCAAAAAATAATCTATTCCTATTTCTCCATGAAATGTTGCTATTTTATCATTATATTTTACATGAATTTTATCGCTACTTGCTTTGCCTACTGTTACAAATTCCATATGCATTTTCAATTATCACTTCTCCTTTAACCAATTGATGATGCTTCCATTTAATGAAAATAGACCTGATAAACCTGATGTAAATTCAAAAGTTCTTGGAATGTTAATTAATAATTGATTGCTAGTTCCAAAATTAGCTAGCTTTGAAACACTTGTTACCATTGCTATAGCTAATACTGCTCCTATTACAATTGTTACTGTGATGAGAATCTCTTTCCAATGCTTCTTGCACCACTCACAAGCACTATCCACTTTTTCTTCCAACCAGCTTTTTTCAATATCCGGTTTCAGGTATTCATATTTATCATAAAAATCATTCTTGCTTTTATTGATAGCATCAGCCGTATTTTAGTCAATAGTCACAACATCGGAAATGTATTCATTAATATTTTCTTTCAATGACTCAAGTGATTCAATTTTGTCCTCTTGGGTCTGCGTTGATGATTTTATCGAGCTGATAACATCATCAACATTGCATATGCTGCTGTCAATTTTAAGCACTTTTGATTTCAGTGATTTCAAATCAGCATTATCATTAATAAAGGGTGATAATATTTTACGGCATATTCAGGATCATTTTTTATTATTGATGTAATGTTATTTTTTATTGCTTTGCAATAATCATTTCCAAATTTATGGTATATAGTATTAACAAGGTGCAAAACCATTTTCAATAGTGCCATATGTTTTCTAAGTTCAATTATCTGTTTGCTTTTTATGTGTTTAGTGGTTCGCATCTTCTCATAGTTTAAACCTCGATACAGTATTCCAAATAATAAAAATTCCATCTCACATTAATTGTTTTTCAAAAACGCATACCATTCTGCTTACCAACATACATCCGTCGTTGCCGTTGGATCATTTGTTACCACTTTATGCTCTTATTTAAAATCAAGTGTAACCCAAAATCTTTGTGCGATGTCGACTTAATTAATAGGGTAAAGCCTATAATAATAGCCATTATCAGAATCTTTCTTTATACATTTAAATTCCGCTTCATTCTTTTCAAAACTTGCATATTTTACTTGTGTACTTTCGTTTTGTCTATATGGATAAATAATAAATTCTGGAATTTTATTTGTAAAATCATGATCTGAGACTTTGAAAAATTCTTCATAAGTAACATCGTTATTATTAAGGAAGATAATTCCATAATTCAAATCAAGATATGTATTATAATTTATATCAAATGCATCACATATATCTTTCGTTTGCGTTGACGGTCCATATACAATACACTTATCCCATTCAAAGCCAGTAAAATCAGACATATGTATAATAATCTCGGTATCATCATTACATTTTTTTATAATTTTATCCTTTAACGATTTTGAATGACGATAATTTATTATTGAAAAAATGCTCAGTATAACTCCCATACACAATACTCCAATCAAAATTACTCTAATATATTTCTTGACCAATTCAATCACCTTTTTTATTATAGTATTTATTATCTGGTTGAAATCCGTTTTCATCAAGTGTTTCCAATATAATTAAATCATCTTTGTATCGTTCGTATGAAAGTCGTTCTTTTACAGTCACATAATATCCATCATAGGTTTCCTTCACAATATTTAATCCATTTGTATAATAGTAATCTAATACTTTTTTTGCTATATCTTTGGATGTACTATCAATTGATGTTGTTTTTCAAATTTCCCGTCCAATAACATTGTTTAACAAATCAACTGCTTGATCAGCATCACCTAAAGTTTTAAACCTATGCGAGTATATATCTTTGATTTCATGAATAACGTTTTGATTTTTTTCATGAGCATTACCAGCTTGTAAGCCTATATTCTCTCCCCACTTACTTGTTATAATTGAAATCCAAAAAGTGTGTCGAAAAGCATTTACTTCTGATCCTTCTTGAACATCATTATCTTCAAAACATTTGAATAAAAGTTAAAGCATAATTAAATATTTTATCACGATTGATTATTTCTAAGATTGATATTGATTGTCATAAAGTTTTAAGTTTATATCAATCAGGAACTTCATCCCCATAAGACATACTGAATACCCGCAGCCAGTATGCGTCATCCCCTGAGTATTCTTTAACAGCATCTTCAATCAACTGATTTTGTAATTCTTTAACTATTAAATCAGGTGATCCGCTTGGTAAATGCCTTTCTCCCACATGATCGCTTATCCAATCGATTGTTGCAACAGTAATGCAATATTTATTTCCGTTTTCCAGTTTGACAAAAATATCAATATTATCATTTTTTATGTTACAATTCTTCAACGGAGTTGGATATTCAATTGATATTACTTTCATAACATTATCTTCTATTAAACTTTTTAATCTTTCATCCAAGCTTCATCATAATTTGGATGTTCATTTAAGCATTTCAAATCAATTCCATGAGTATCATGGCCTAAATATGAGAACTCTTCTAATTTTGGTAAGTTTAACACAAAGCTTATGTCTGTAATATTACAATAAGAAACATCTAAAGCTTTTAGATTATAAAGTTTATTTATAATTTCTTTATCAATTGAGTGTATATTCGTAGAATTTATATTGAGGGATACAATATTCTCCCAATTAACACTTTCATCATCCAGCTTGGTAAAATCAGCTCCTGAAATTGAAAGTGATTTCAATTCCGTTAATTCGGATAAATCCGGTAAAGTTTCAATTTGAACATCGTATAATTCCAACGATTTTAAATTCTTGAAGCTTCCCTCTGTTCCGAGCAAGTTAATATCGTCAATTTTAAAACGAGCACCCCCATAAGGATTAGATCTAATGCACAAACTTGATAGACTTCTGATATCTGCCAGCTTTCTTATTGAACCAATAGGTGAATCTACAATATTAACAGAAGTTAATTTTTTTAGTTTAGTTAACTCTTCAAAAAAGTTCTGTGCATCTGAAGCGTCACTGATTCCGACAATAGTAATTGTTTCAAGATTCGTTAATTTGCTGAGCAAATCATAATCGTGTCCCAAAAGTGCAACATCAGAACCCGGATCACAAACCAACTCACGTATCTCATCATAATTCTGACTTGTTTGATTAATACAATCGTTAATGGTTTTTCGTTTCCACTGTAAATCAGCTTCTGTTTCATTATCACTGTTTAAGAACCATATTCCGAAACCTATTACAATAGCCAAAAATATTATAAGAATACAAGTAATAATTATCATCGTAGAAAATATGGTTTTATGTTTCATTATAAACAAATCCCTCATTAAGTTAATCTTGTAAAAATGTTATAAAGGCATCAATATGCTGTTTATATTTATCTGCTCTCTTCTTTTTTTCTCCTACAAGTTCACCATCAATATAAGCACCCAAAGTAGATTTAACATCGTAATTTATATTATTGCGAATTTGATCAATACCACCATTATTTGATATGAACTCCGATTTAGGATCGATTCTGCCATCCATTACAGCCTTATTATATTCCTGTTGAGCTTCCAGAAAATTACTGCTACTGTTCTCAAATTTATACTGTATATTATTCGGATCAATATCAGATAAAAAATCCTGATCGTCATACCTTGTCGAAATAATATCTCCACTATAGGATATCATTCTATCAGTACTTCCATTAGCAAAATCCACAATGTCTAAATTATCGTTAAATTCAACATACTGTAATGCCTCATGAACAAAATCTTTCATAACCTCCGAGCCAAATTCATTTGCTCTCCTTTTAAACTCTTCAACAGTTGGAGAATTTTCCCCATTAAAAAGATTTTCCTCTTCTCGTGAGAATCCAAAATGTAATTCAATATTCTCATAATTAGAACCATGTTGCACATTTAGAGCAATTGCAAAATCAATAGCATCAGCCACATTTTAGTCAATAGTCACAACATCGGAAATATTTTCATTAATGTCCGAAGCCCAAAAAACAATAGAATTTTTATCTATTCTATATTTTACAAATACTTCATTATTGTATCTCATAAACCACTCCTTTACCCGGTAAAAATCCAGCATATATTATTTATATTCGCTTCCATCATCATTTACAAACTCAATTTTGAATGAACTATTCTTATTTTGCTTTCGCACCGCTTTGATAAGTTCAGTCAATTCATTCTTCTCGATATATCCTTGATGTTTTATCCAAGATATACTATTTACTGTTGCATAAAAACCATCTACGCACATTTCCCCACCAAATCTTGCGATATTCTCTTTGTACTCAATATCGACATACCATTTCGTACCTGTAATTTTAATTTCTTTCATTTTTTATTCCAATCATTTAATAATATTCCCGTCTGAGAAGTTCCTATAAACAAACTCCTTATTAGTGAACCAACCTGAGTAGTATGCGTAATCACATTAACCGCAGTAGGCGTATATATTGTGATATTTCCTACATTAGGATTTATTCTTAAAATAGTACGTTCAAAGACATTCCATACACTGGTTGGTCGAACAGTATTTCCGAGTAACGCTTCCACATTCCCTAAAGAATGCATTGCGTAGGAGGAAGAAGCACTATTCCATGCGCTTATTGTAGAAGGATTGGAAACATCCCAATTTGGAAGTTCAACACCCTTCGATGAAAGAGTTGTTTCCAAAGTAGATCTTCCCATTTTATCCGCACAATTTGCCGCTATTTGATCTCCGTTACATATACCCTCATCTCCAATTCCAGACCAGAAAGTTGACGAATCAGATTTAAGTGTGAAATTATATTCACTTGCACCGCTTATGGCTGAACGAAATTGAGGATTAGTTGTCCATTGCTTTCCATAATTTCTTAAATCGACATTTGAAAATCCTTTTACACTACTATAAATAGAACCAATGGAATAAAAACAATTCGATATTGTACTTGTCCAATTTAATATATTTTGAAATGTATTAAAAACCGAATTATAAATATTTCCCCATGTGTCATTTATATTTAATGTACCTGAACCAAAATCTGAAAGTTTCGCTATTGTAGCAACAGAAAGACTAGTTATCGTTGCAATTGTTGTAGCAAGACCTGCAGAAACTCCAAACGTTGTAAGCACAGTGGTTAATAATGGCACAAGAGCCATCCCACCAGTGGCAACAACAGCAACTATAGCTAATACTGCTCCTATTACAATTGTTACTGTGATGAGAATCTCTTTCCAATGTTTCTTACACCACTCGTCGACCTTTTTGCAACCGTCTTTGAATTTCTCCCAACGGCTTTTTTCACATTCGGGCTTCATGTAGTAGTACTCGTCGTAAAAATCGTCTTTGTTCTCAATAATAGTCAGAGTTTATACAGTTGTATTTTACTACTACTCCTAATAGTATCTAAAAGCTGTGAAACTTTTTCTTGGTTTGTGGGCATTTTATTACCTCCATATTGTTAAAGTAAAATAATTTTAATTGCCAACTATTAGTTTTATTGCTTTTATATTTTTGATTGCGACTAATCCCATTGCTAAATGAATACACTTTTACAATTTGACACAACTAATCTTTGTTGGGAGCTCTTTCCAGAAATTTTCCAACTGTATTCCAGAACTAATGTCTTTTTGTCTTAAGCTTATATAAGTCAAAACATCTTCTAAAGAATCCAATAACCCATATTTATTGACATATATACCTTTTGCATTTAAATCGTCTTTAAAATAGTTATATTCATTTTTTAAATACGAATAATATACATTACCAATGCAATCAAAACCTAATAATTTAGTTGGTAATTTAATTTCAGGAACAACGATTTCTTTGTTAGTTGTTTCATACAAAAGAATATTCGACTTTAGCCCATTGTTTTGACAATATTGAAAATATTTATATACAAACTTAAAATCAGGGACAATATGTTGCATATCATATTGCAGAAACCAAGTGTTATCTGCTTCCTCAGTTAACATCATAGCATTCTTATCATCATCTACATCTTCAAACGGCCATACATTATATGTATAATCATTATCTTTTACCTCGGATACAACATAACCATTTCTATACAACTTCATTCTCTCACTCTCCTAATCAATAATTTCCACATGAGAATTTTTGCCTGAAGGAACACGTAAATGCGGCTTACCTGATATACCTTCAGCCAATTTTGCTGGATCCATTCTATTGAAATGCGGTGGGGCTATACGAACTTTATCCTTGCCAAGTCCAGCTGCTCTACATCTATTTACATAATCTTCTGCCTCTAATCTTGTGACACGATTTATCTTGCTAATATTTTTTCCTTTCTTAACCAGTTTCTGCCGTTCTGGAAAATATTGTTTTCCATATTCTTTGCCAGCATTATGCACCAGTACACCCAATCTACCAACATGATAAGTATGAAAATCTTCTACCTCAAAATTATAAACCTTAACAGGTTCTTCTGTCAACTCAACATCAAAATTTTCAACTAAAAGAATGTTTTTGTTTGGGTCAAGAAGTTCATCACCGATTGCAAGTTCTCCTGCTTTGACAAAGCCACGACTATTTACATAGAACGGGTGGTCAACAGTTGTAACGATTTCTTCACCGTTCACAGTGAGATGAACAAGCGTTGTTACCTCTCTTATGTAGGTTTCAAGAACAGTTTTCGGAGAAGTTTCCATTGTTTCAGGGTCTGTTGAAATGACTTTATTGATTGCAACAATTACTCTACTTTAACCTTTTTATATACTCATCTATACCCATAACAAGCACCTCTTGCAACATTTCTAAATAACTTTTTTCCCCACCACTTTTTTTAATCATAACATCAAACACTTGTTTTAATTTACCATCAATCATAACTGTAACACCAGTTACCTTTTCACCAGTATTTGTATTTTCAAATTCTTCCGACATAATACGCATTTTATTATCCATTACGCACTCTCCTTAGATTTCGCTCTATAATTTTCCCATTAGTGGCAACTTCTTCTATCCATTCAGACCATGGTGCTGGTAATTCATAACTTCGACCAGGTGTAGATATATCAGTTAGCTTTGGAGCAGTTCCCCCTTGATTCAACGGATTTGAGCGATAACCATCTTGGCTTATTGTATTTTCTTGTAATAAGTCATCAAACCACTTTGGTACCTCAAATTCAACTGTATATGCTTCATTTCCTCGAACTTCATTTTTAAAATAAGTTGAATGTTCTCCGTTATCTATGCTAATATTTAAATTTTTATCCTTGTTAGCAATTGAAATTGACCCGTTTTCATTTACCGTTATTTTTTGTTGACTAGAATTACTGCTGCCATCTCCTCCTTGAACTCTTCGATATTTAACAGTCTCTTCATTTTCACCAAATGAAATCGTGTCATCTTCACCTATTTTGCGATACACGGTTTCACTTAAGTTATAATCTGCATTTGCATTATGAACCCAAACACCAATTTCACCAACATGATATGTATGAAACTCATCTACCTGAAAATTATACACCGTAACAGG
>NZ_FR890749.1:0-4538 GCF_000435935.1 Ruminococcus sp. CAG:57
GACTTCGGCTCTATTTTACCATATGTCATATTGCCTGCGGACGAAGTGCATACCTTGGTATTGTTCATAGCCCAGCGGAAAAGGGGATTGTCTCCGACTGCAAGCTTATGATTCACCAGCTGACTTGTGATTACAGGCATTATCATCATTTCATTTGACGGACGGACAAGCATGATATTTCCGTAGCCTTTTTCGTCAGAAGCGTAGAGATTCTCTTTAAGCGCCCTCCTAAGTAGTGTATAGCGGTAGTTATCTATGCCGGTCATTGCTACATTGGCATTCAGCTCCGCCGCTTTCTGAGCCACCCATATAACGGGTATCTCAGGCGGTATCTCTGGACCGTCAACGAATGACAGTAGCCCCGCCGCTTCCCATTCTTGCAGTGGAGCCTTGATTCTTGATAGATCTGCAGAAGCCTTGCACACCCAGGTGTGCGTTATCCATACGTCAGTTCCGTCTACGTCGAAGAGCAAGCCTGCTGAAAGGAAGTCATCGGTCTTCATATAGTCAAAGCCTGCTGTGCATTGTCTGCCTTGAAGCTTTGACAAATATGGCGTGATATCCTGATTAGTTGCCAGGATATTATCAAATGCGGTTATACCGCCCTCTGTCTGCTGTGGCAGGCAGTTCATGCGTTTAACTGCAAAACTGATATTGCTGATTTTATCGTCCAGATAGTTTTGAAATTCCGTCTTCATCTCTTGGAGAAGATCAGGAAGGTACTGCAGTGACGGGTTAGCTTTATACCACATATCAGGCATTTCAACTTCTTCTGGCTTATCTACTCTTGTAATGAATGGTAGCATGCCGTTATCATCTATTTCACCGTTAAGAATTCTAATCCCTTTGGCCTTATCTTTGTCAAGTGGACCTTCACGGACGAATCCGTCGGTGCTTATGATCGTGCGGCGTGGGCGTGGCTTTTTTCCAAGGCCGCCAACAGCAACATCTATGAGCTTACTGTTCTCATATGCGTGCTCCTCATCATGGTCTACCTTGCCCGGTCTTGCACCGTCGGCAGATTTCGGGCTTGATGTTCTGTATCGCAAGACGGATTTTGTTTTCAGATTTATGATTTTTTCTGTGTTCCAGTAAAAAAATCTCTGCATCTTGTCACGGTTGTCTTCAAGTACGTTGTACACATCATTGAACGTGGTCTTAGCCTGATCTTCTGTCGTGGCAAAAATATCGATGTTGTAATGCTTGATGCCATTTGTCGGTGTTAGCAAACAGAAATCTTCAAAGCCTAAGTAGCCGTTTTTTCCTGCTCCTCGACCGACGTAGAGAAACAGTACAGGCCATCGCAAAGAGTCATTGGACTTATAGGTGCAGTTGTGAAGGGTGAACACGAATCGTTCCCATGGAAAAAGCTTGAACGGAAAATATTTTTCGTAGCTGAAATATTTTTCTGCCTGAGCAACATCGATGTAGATATCTTCTGACAAGAACATGCGCTTGACGTAGTCAATAAGCTGATACTGCTCAGCACAATACGGATACTTATGCTCCTCGACTAGGCTGATATAGTCTGCAAGATACGAGAGGTCAAGAGCTTCTTGCCCCTTACAGCTCTTCGTCATCGTCAAGGTTCTTGACCTTGTCAGTTGACAAACCCAAGTCTTTCAGAATTTGAAGTTTCTGCTTATTGTACATATACGCCTGCTTTACGGAGGGATTGTCTTTTTCATACTCTTTTCCTACCGCAGAAACCGCCATATAGGTCAGTCCTCTCTTGCGAATATCAGCCTGCATTTTTCGTTCCTGCTTCTCGTAGAACATATAATCTGCGACAAGCGACTTGTAGAAATCGACAGAAGCTCCCATCTGGACAAGCTGTTCTGTCAACGAATTTTCAATCTCTGATAGACTAGGTTTTTTCACTTTTGCCAACTCCTTACATTTGATTTTTTTGAAAAAATTCTCTCACGTGCGTGCGAGGGCGGATTTGTCTTTTGTGCCTCCCGTCGTACAAGGCCGAAAAAATTTTTCGACCCTTGACCCCGGGGGGTATCGCCGCAAGGCGCTCACCACCGCTCCTCATTGACGAACTTATCTGCACGTTCTTGCCAGCGCCGTTCTGGGTGCTGTGCTTCGTGGCAGTCGTGACACAATGCAAGCAGCTGCCTGTGCCGTTCGCCATTATCGTCATAGTAATACCGACTGTATGCAAGCTGCGGAAATTGCTTAAGATGCTTGACGTGATGAAGAATATTTGCTCTCGTCACCTTGCCTTTGCACTTGCATATCTGGCACTCATAGTGTTGCTCTGCGATAACGCTCTTACTGAACTTTCTCCAGTAGCGGTCGTTGTAGAACTTGTCAACTCGTCCGTCCTTGATTAGCTCTCTGATCTGACTCGTACTATACACGTTATCACCTCGCATATATAGCACAAGGACCACGTCATACAACGTGGCCCTTGCACCGACATAAACCTATGGAAAAACTATAACAACAACCCCGCATTATCATCATAGCACGCAGAGTGTGTTCGTGCGTGTTACAGCGTGTTTTTCTTACAGAACTTGCAATGCCTGCCCTTGCAGTAATCTTCTGAAGCATTGGCTTGCCTGGCTATCCACGCCCATGACGGCGGCTGCCAAGCTCCGTCCTTGCGTGGGACAAGATAACGCAGGCGAAAAATAATCCTGATGAATGCGTCATCAATGCCTGACACATATGCTTCAATCTCTGCTATCTCTGCTTTCAGGCTGCGATAATCGTCACTATCTTCACTTACCCACTTCAGCTCAGCCTTAAGTTGTCGATATGACAACAATCGCTTCTTAGTCATGATAATTCTCCTTGGACTTCTTAATGCTTTTCTGATCGAACGTCAATGTCAATTCTATCATATCACCCATTGCAATCATTTCATCGGCGTTGTCAATAAATGCTTGTAAAAGCATAGGTAGTTTCTTTGAATTATAAAGCTTGTAGTGCTTCATCACGTGCGAATGGCTATCGACATAGTTCTTCACGTCGATTAATGCTTTGATACATCCCTGTCTGTATGAGTCCATTAATTCTTCTCCTTTCCCTGCCTTGCAGATAATTCTCTTGATATTTTCGTCAAGATATCTTTCAACACAACACCATTTTTTTGAAGCGCATGGGCATGACGTGTCAGGTTATCGTCGATATATGCAACGTATAACTTACCACATTGAGGGCAGTTATAGCACCATACGTCCCCCTCTATGCTTTGAAATCTCTCTTTGCGAACGCAGACTGTGAATGCCTTATGGCAATCATCACATATCACGCTAAGCTCAGCTCCCTTAAGACTCATCATCTCACCCCCCTATATGTTCAGCTTCGCTGTTCGGCGGTACATGAATAGCGATATGTAGAACGTGCCGTTATCCTCGTTCCAGAATGGTCGGCAATCAGCATAGTAATAGTCTTGATACATATTCTCGAACAGCGCCGGGTTATCACAGTTATATGCCATGCTCTGCACCGTACGTTTCGTCAGACGATAATCGTTATTCTGCGGTTGCGGTTTAATGCAATTAGTTGACGCAACATAACGCTTAGCGTGCTTGCCGTTGTTATGTTCTGAAATCTTCTGCTTGCAGAAATACTTTGCAATTCCTGCACAGCCTGTCTGGTCAAACATCAATGGCAGGACCTTGTCAACATAGCCCTTGCCCCATATGGATGCTATCTCGTTGATAGTCAGACCACCTGTCATGATAACATGAAAGTGGATACGTCCAGACTTTGAGCCCTGCTCAATGGAATAAATATACTTCATTCTCGGTAAGCTTCTCTTGACTCTTGCTCTATTCACACGTTTGACAAAGTTAGCAAAGTCTTTCTTGGCACGCTCAAGGTCAGCAGGATTATTCTGCGGTGCATAGGTCAGTTCGAACTTATAGTCTTTGTCAGTGAAATTTGCAGGGATAAGTCTTGCCAGAGCTCTTTCAGCATTGATCTGATTCAATCTCTCCTGCACCTTGCTTGTCGGCTTTCTTTTTTTCTTTCGACTAGAAGAACGTGGGCAGGCATAGACAGGATACATATTCACTTCCATATAGTTTCCATAAATATACTTTTGTTCTCTGTATCTCATAAGGCTCATTGTCATTTCCTCCCACTGTCCGAGTTATTAAGACCCATTACAAGCCCTCATACCCGTGCTTACACACGGGCTGAACACTTGTTCTATACCATATATAATATATAGGGCTTCACTCTGTCATTGCCAATTGCTCATAATTTCTGCTCTTGTCTTTTTCTTCGCACTCCCTGTTGAATACTTCTTGTAACATATCGTGCATGGAATTAATGTCATTAAGAAGTTCTTGCGTTACAACACCATGAGTTTCACACAGCACACCAAGTGTAAGCAAGCCTGCTTTAACGATTATCATATCATCAATGGCATAGTATGTAAGTATTTCATAATCATCTATGACCTCAAGAAATGCTTTCGGACATATGTGCACCTTTTCTGTACCTGCGAATATCTGATATTCGTTAGGTCCGGCAACGAATGTCGAACGACGAACTATGATCTTGTCTGTTGTGCA
>NZ_FR890750.1:0-2248 GCF_000435935.1 Ruminococcus sp. CAG:57
TACCTTAAACTATATAATGATGATGTCGAGTGTGATTACATACATGGCAAAGCTGATATTAATAATACAATGGTAACTAACAATATGGTATTGGGCATAGATGATTATCTCAATGAAGATGAAAAATTCACCAACACAAATTTTATTGAATTTAAAAAATATTATCAGCGACTTATAAAAGGGACAAATTGTGACTATAAAAAGTGGATAGATGAGATAAATCACACTAATTACATTATAAAACATAACATTTATATCTTTGGTCATTCTTTAGCAAGTACTGATCGTGATGTTTTATTAGACTTTATAGAAAATGAAAAAACAATCATTACAATCTACTATAATAACAGCAATCAGTACAGCGAACAAATATGCAACTTAGTTCACTTAATTGGACCCGATAAGCTTAATGAATGGGTTCATCAGGCAAAACCAAAGATAAAATTTGTAAAGCAGCAACCGATGATAAACATAGATGATTCAGGATGGCGAATAATGAGGGATATAAGAGACTGTTCTGAATTATTTAAACTATCTGAACAAGAAATAGAATATAGAATAAACGAAATAAAAGACCATTTAGGCAATAGCGATAAAACATATTTCAGACAACAAAGAAATGTTATCGACTTGTTTGTAGCCATAACCACGAGTGGTTATATCGACAATAATCTAACAGATCAGATGTTAAATATGGCAAAAGATCTCTATGGCTCTACAAAAAACGAGACTTACTCGCCTTCTGAATTCAAGAGAGTTGGTAATTCACCTCAAAGATACCAAAAAATTATTTCAAATTTCATGGATTTAGTAAACACATACAATGCCGATAAAAAAGCAAAGTCATATCATATATCTGATTCTGATAGCTGTGAAAAAATATTTAGCCTCTTGGAAGCGGGAATTAAAATTGATGAACAGCAAGCAATTTCATTGATTGAAGATATAATAAAAGGATCAAACCATTCATATGGATCAGATGAAGAGATGTGGAGGTGTGTACTCCTTTTGAGATATTATGTAAATCCAGAAAAACTTATAGAAATAATAAGTAATCACATATCTGGAGATAACAATTTATATCGCATAAAATATACTTATTTGCTAAATTTACTCAAAGAGAAAGGATACTTTGATAACATTTATTAGCTGAATATTAGTTAAAGTGATATCACTAAGCTCTTAGTTATATTAATTATTTAAAAATTATAATTGTTGAAAACATCATAGAGGAATGATAAAATGAGTAAAAAACGTATTATAGTTAATAACATTTCTGAGTACATAGACATAATCCATAAATTAAATAAGGTAAAAGGTCAAAATACACTTTTATACAGAGGGCAAAACAATTATAAATATAGCATAATTCCGTCAATATGTCATAATCTTCCGAATAGCAAACAGACGTATTTAGAATTTGAATCTAAGTTAATAAGACAAGCCAAAAACAAATACCCCGAAATATTTGGGACCGCAAAGAATGATTTGGAACTACTTTCAAGGCTTCAACATTATGGCATTCCTACGAGATTGTTGGACGTTACATCTAATCCGCTGGTTGCGCTTTACTTTGCCTGCAAAGATAATGGAAATTCAATAGATGACGGTGAGGTTATAGTTTTTTCTTACGATAATTTGTCATATGGTGATGATCAAGATACCATTGCTTTGTCAAGCTTTTATAAATTTGACTATAAAATCTCGGTAGAAAAATTTATGAAAATTAATGGATTAGATTATAGGGTAACTCCAAATATGCATTCATCTGGAGTTGACGAATATTGCAATTCACACTATAAACCAATATGGGCACAATTACCGGAGTACACTACTCGACAAAAAGCTCAAAGTGGAAGCTATTTGATTTTTCCTAATGAAATTGTCTATTCCAATTATGTAGAATCCTTTGCAGTAGTGAATGAAGATTTTTGTTTTATTAATAACATCAAAAGCTTATCTAAGAAAGACACATTAATCAAAAAGCTGATAAGAATTCCAAAGGAAGATAAACTTGATATTTTAAGTCATCTCGAATCTCTTGGTATAGACGAATCTACATTGTTCCCTGAAAATTTGGATATTGGTTGCAGAATGATCAAACAAAATATTGGCTTATAACAAAAAAATCAGCCGCCTCAGACCCATAAAAGTCCGAGACGGCTGAAATTCTACCTACTTAATCTTCTTTGTAATCTCGTCGCTGAGCTTCTTGATGAAGTTCACGCCTGCAATGCCGTTCTCGCTG
>NZ_FR890751.1:0-1243 GCF_000435935.1 Ruminococcus sp. CAG:57
TTTGATTACCGATCGGTTTATCCAAACATATCGACTAACGTCGATTAACATGAGAGGCCGTCGGCAGGATAGATTCCGCAAGGAGTCTGTCTTGTCGACGGCTTTTTTTATTAAATAAATATTCAACGCCTGATATGCATTATGGCAGGGAATACAAAATATGACCGTTTTGCAGAGAATGCAAACAGCATATTTTGTGCCCTTTCTTTAGTACGCCCATTTTTCAGGCAAACAGAGTCTGTGTACTAAGTATGCAGGCTCGTTTTTTGTGTCCTCAGAAGAAAGGACACAATATGATTTTTACAACAAAGTGGCTGTGCATTATATCCAAATATCCGTAAGCCTTCGTTTTGATTCAAAACAAAAATCAAAACGGAGGAATATTAATGAGTAAAAATACATTGCGTGTCTATGACACCATAGCAAAGAAGTATGTTGAGGTTGAAGTCAGTGAAAACGTCAGAGTGGGATACAATCGAAGTCAGTGGAATATTGACGATAATGACAAGTCGTTCTATCAACATGAGATTCAGTTCTCAGCCCTTATCGGAGGCATTGACGGAGCATTTGAGAACTTTCACGAATTTGTGACTGACAAAGATGTTACTGAACGAAATGTTATGCTGCATGCGGAATATGACAGACTGCATAGTTGTTTAGCATTGTTATCGGATGACGAGCGAAAATTAATTGAACTTATATATTTTAAAAACTTAACAATTGAAGAATGCGGAAAATATCTTGGTATTACTCACCAAGCTGTCAGCAAGAAAAGAAAGAGGATTTTGTGCAAACTCTACAAACTTTTAAAATAATCAAAAAAATGGTTGCAAAAAGCGTTGCTTCTTCCCCTATACAAGCGGAATAAAAATCCGAAGTAGCTTGACAACCGAATATCAACTCTGCAAGTACGTTAATCACACGGTCGGTATGAAATCTCGGCAGCCAAATGAACCATGCGCGACGACCTCAAAAAGCGAGCGATAACCATGACGTTCAGACCTTTGGACAGCAACCAAAGTCGGCGATGAAACGTGTGAGGATAATGATACTTCCCAGTGAGGGCTAAGAGAGCGGGTGAGAGTCCCATGATGCGGTTACGCTGACCGCAGCTTGCAGAGTTCCGGGCGTGACGGGTATCGGGGATAAATATCATGCAAAGGCAAAACGAATTATTACGGCGGTTTGCGTAAAATGCAGATCGCCGTTTTTACATAATATTTAAACTATTTCAGAGGTGAAA
>NZ_FR890752.1:0-1782 GCF_000435935.1 Ruminococcus sp. CAG:57
GATGGGTTTGTGTTTGAAGCGTTTGAAGCTGCCTTTGAGCTGCTGTCTGACTTGCTGTCAGTTGCCTTGCTGTCAGAAGATGAGCTGTCGGAAGATGAGCTGTCGGAAGCAGAACTGCTCGTATCTGACGAAGCATCAGAACTGCTTACGCTGTCAGGCTGTGAAGAAGCAGGTGCTTTCTTTACAAGGTTTGCCACAGCGTCATTTATGGCCTTTACCATAGCGTCCACGTCAGCCTGCTCTGTGATGTTCTTTGTTCTGTCAATAGCGGCAAGAGCCTTTTCGACTTCTGAGAAGTCCTCATAATCGTCTTTGTTGAGAGCCTTTGCGGCTTTCTCTGCCTTGTCAAGCTCTGTATAGTCTGCTGACTTGTAAACAAGTGCCTCAACAGCATCGTTTATGTCTTTCGCCATTTTGTCAACATCTGACTGCTGTGTAAGGTTTTTAGTTCTGTCGATAGCTTCAAGTGCCTTTTCTACGGCTGTAAAGTCCACATAGTTGTCCTTATTAAGAGCCTTTGCAGCTTCTTCTGCTTTGTCTACTTTTGTGTAGTCAGCGTCAGCTATCTCAAAAACGCCTGAGCTGTCCTTATGTGCCATAAACGGATCATCGCACTCATCAACATGGAAGGTTCCGCCTGTTATCTCGCACTTTTCACAATCATAGAGGAAAATACCTTTTTTGCCTTTAAGCGTTATATCGCCCGCTGAAATAATGCCATTCTTAACATTACCAGAACCCAGATATACGTCAGCGAGGCCACCCTCAAGATCAAGCTTGCCGCCCTCTATTCTAAGACCTGTCTTTGGCTCAGGAGCGCCTATGCCAACAACAAACAGACCTATTCTTCCGGCCTTAACATTGACCTCTCCACCGTATATCTCGATAGAACCGTTAGCATACAGACCATCGTTCCAACCATCTTCAGGGTCTGCCATAGTTGTATCAATATTCACAGCCGCTTCCATTACTTTTATGGTATACAAAGCAATGGCTGCACCGCCCTGAATATCAACTGTACCTGACTCAAAGGTGATATTTGGCTGATCCATTGAAGGACTATTGTCTTTTTCAACAAGGCTAAGCTTACTTTCTTTAGCTTCGCCTTTTAAAGTCAAACCAGTATCTTTTGAGCCTCTATCCGTCCTGCTAATAATAGTTGCTGATGATTCAAGCTTGTTTTCACCCTTGAAAAGTATCGTTGTAGACTTTAAGCCGTCAACTTTTATACTCGACTTATTTCCTGTAGAAAAATCTACATTGTCAAGAGTAAGCGTCAGAGTATCAGCGTCCCAGCTCCAGCCCTCGTCTTCATTTTTCTGATCGTTCTGAAATCCTGCCACTGTAAGGTCAAGAGTTGTAGTTCTCTGCTGATTTGCCGCAAAAACATTTATTGCAGGCAAAGATGCCATACATATGACCGTTGCTAGCATTGTGCTAAAAATTCTTGTCTTTTTCATATTTTATCCTCCCGAAATATAAGACTTCATATCATATTTGCATTGCGATATAAAACCGCCCTGCTTATAATTATGATAGCAGAGCGGTAATAATTTTTCAACTATTTTGACACAAGCGGTCAAAAATCAGCACAAGCGGTATTCATTTAAACAAATAATGTATGAAAGTCCCACTTACTTCCTTTATATATCTATTTAATGGATATATTACTTTTTCTTCTTAGCCATGACCACAGCCGCACCGCTCAGAAGTGCAAGAGCGAATGCTCCGTCTGCAACGCCAGTCGATGGGTTTGTGTTTGAAGCGTTTGAAGCTGCCTTT
>NZ_FR890753.1:0-599 GCF_000435935.1 Ruminococcus sp. CAG:57
TTCTTCTTATATTATAATGAGTAGCTTATTCTTCTTATTTTATCTTATAACAATAATAAGTAAACATACTGAGTATATATGATCAAATAAAACTGAGCCACTTATCCTTATTACTTATTTATTTGCTTACTTATTACAGTTTTATGTTTATATAAATGAAAATTTGTTGCTTTCTAATGCATTATCTTTAAAACTTCTTGAGCTATTGCTTTTTTAAGGCAAACGTGATATAGAAAATAAACAACTATTATTTGCATTAAAACGATATATCTTCTTCATTTTGAATATATAATATGTCATTTATTTTCTTATCTTATAAGTTGAACAAATATATCAAGTAATACAATTTTATTTATAATTATAAACAGTGTTATGGTGATCTGTCGTGGTGCTGCTTGTATCCTTTTCTGGGAAATATATATGCTTTCTTTTTTTGCTATGTCAAAAAGATTTTGCAAGAATTCTTGGCTATCTTCAAATATCACTTTTTTGTGTCTTTTTAATTAATTCTCTTTTTGTTATATTCCAGAAATCTGTATACTGTATTATGGCGGTGGTGTTGACAAAAACGAAAAATATGGTATAATGAATGCAGGAAG
>NZ_FR890754.1:0-393 GCF_000435935.1 Ruminococcus sp. CAG:57
TATTTGTGCATATTGACATGGCGTGAATAAATCTGTAAATGCTGTAAAAAATAAATGCAGATTTTCAGGAGGTGATCTTATGAGAACAATGAGAAATCTGCTTGCGAAAAAAGCTGTGGTGACGGTGCTGGCGGTGGGAATTTCGCTGGCTGCGGTGAATGCCTTTTGGGGCGGTTCGGACAGTGCGCTCTCTCAGCTTGGGTCTAGCGGCAGTGAGGTTAGGGCTATTCAGGAACGCCTTAAAGAACGTGGTTTGTTCAACGACTCTGTGACGGGATACTACGGCGAAAAGACCAAAGCCGCTGTGATAAAATTTCAGAAACAGCAGGGGATAAGTCAGACGGGAACGGCAGGTCCGCAGACGCTTCGGGCGCTGGGAATATCTATTGGCTC
>NZ_FR890754.1:415-2759 GCF_000435935.1 Ruminococcus sp. CAG:57
TCTATTGGCTCTGTGCCGTCGGCTACGGAACAGAACATCAATCTTTTGGCGAGAATAATCTCTGCCGAGGCCAGGGGCGAGCCTTATGTGGGTCAGGTGGCTGTGGGTGCGGTGATACTCAACCGTATCGAGCACCCGTCTTTTCCTGACACACTTTCGGGGGTAATTTACCAAAACGGCGCTTTTACGGCGGTAGTGGACGGACAGTTCAACGAGCCTGTTGCCGCTTCAGCTTACAATGCTGCCCGTGACGCTTTGAACGGCTGGGATCCCACAAACGGCTGTGTTTACTACTACAATCCTGCTAAGACTTCAAACGCTTATATGCACGCTAAGCCTACGGTGACGGTTATTGGAAGCCATAGGTTTTGTATGTGAAAAAAAGCCGCCCTGCAAAAATGCAGAGCGGTTTTGTGCTATTTATGTACGAAAAAGTAATCGCTGCCGTTTAGGGATATTGGTATGGAATAGAGGATATCGTCGGTGAATTTACGGGAGATGTAGCCTGCTATATCGGCGAGCTTTTCGGTATCGGAGATGTCTATGGCATAGGCGTCAACATACGAGGTCTTGCCTGTTATGGCTATTCTTACATCATTTATATGGAAAACGTCTTTTACTTCTTCGAGTATCTCTCTTGGGCTTCTGTAGCCGGGGGTGACTTCTGCTTTTCCGCCGAGGGTTATTGTGACTATCGACATATCAACGTTACAGCTTTGCAGAAGTTCTTCCATTTCATTGATGTTGTGTTCGTAAAGCACTGTTACCTCACATCTGTTGCCTTGGTCATAAATGCCGCAGGAGGTGAAAGTTGGGCGGTAACCCATTTCTTCCAGGTCGCACAAAAGATTTGATACTTTATACGGATTTGTTATAGGCGTATCGCTGACGGGGAGATCGCCTGTCGGCTCTGGGTAGGCGGTGTGGACGTCCACAAGGTCTATGTTTACGCCGTATGCTTGGAGGTAGGCTTTTGTGCAGGTGACGTCATTTTCGGTGTTTACTGTTACGTCGAGGTAGGTTTCATGGTTTTCGGCGGAGATTATGCCGAAGTCTGAGGTTCTTGAATTTAGTGCGGAAAGTATTATGTCAAGATCGTCTGTGTTTTCAAGGTCGGTGAGGCGTTCGGTAAAGGTCGGTATCTCTATATCTGCCGCTTCATATGTGCCAAGCTCGTCTTCGGTGAGCTGTTTATCGGTCTGTTCGTCAGAGTCGGTCTGTGAACTGTCATTGTGGATATACGTTCTTTGCTCAGGAACTGGACCTTTGCTCACAAACAGGTTGACTTCTTGCCCTGCTTGTATCTCTTCCCCTGCGGCAGGCTCGGTATTCATGACAGTTTCGGCGGCGACAGCATCGTTATATCTATCACGTCTTACGGGCGTGCCGCCTGCCTGTGCGATAAGCTGTTCGGCTTCGGCATAGGTCTTGTTGGTGACGTCCGGCACTGTGATAGGCTGTGGGGTCTGGGGCGGCTGTGTTGTGGTATCGGTGGAGGCTGTTGATGGGACAGGGGTGGTGGCGTCGATATCGGGCTTTAAAAGTCCGCTGAATGCGAATGCTCCCACTGCTACGGCGGCACAGGCTGCTGCTGCGGCTATGCCGACGGATTTTCTTCTAAGCTTTATAGGCTGGGGTTTTGTTTCTGTGTGTGCGCTGTCGGCTGAGTTGGTGATAAAGGCTTTATTGTCTATTTTTTGCAGGATAGCGTCAAGATTTTCAGACTTGCTTTCGCTGTGGGACTTTTTCATTATATCTGTCATTTTCATTGCTTTGTTCCTCCTTTTCACAGTATGTTTTTTTCAGCTTGTCAAGGGTGCGGTATAGTCTTGATTTTACGGTGGACTGGGACAAGCCTAGGCATGATGCGGTTTTCTTTATTGTATAGCCGTACTGATAATGCAGTACGAAAATGCGGTAGGTGGTATCGTCGGAGCTTTTGAGATAGCTCATCACCTGCTCATAGTCGAAAAAGTCGGCGCTTTCAAGGTCGGCAAGGGCTTTTTCGTCGGGGATATTCAGGTCGGTGATATCCTCGAATGTGGCTTTGGGCTGTTGTCTGTAATGGTCTGCAACATAATGCTTGGCTATACGCAGGACGTAATGCCTGACGTTTTTTATTTTCCCCTCAGTGGTGATAAGGGAGCGGTAAAAATCAAGATACACGCTTTGGAGTGCGTCTTCTATAAGCTCTCTGGTGGGAAGCTTTGAGGTAAGATAGCGGTCTATATAATCGTATGTATCATTATAAGCCTGCACGAATGTATCTTTTAGTTCTGTTCCCATGGTTTTTCCCCCTTTCTTTTTGCTCTGTGAGCTTTCACCCTAATAGTCGAAAAAAATG
>NZ_FR890754.1:2790-4367 GCF_000435935.1 Ruminococcus sp. CAG:57
AAAAAATGCTGAAAAAGTTTCACTTGCGGTGAAAAAACTGCGTAAAGAAAAAGGACGGCAGAAGCCGTCCGGATAAAAACGCTGTGTTTAGTCTACAGAATAATATTTCTGAAGTCTTGTTTTGAATATCTCACAGATGATATTTGCAGCTACTCCTGCTGTGAATACAGATACGAAAAGTATCAGAAATACTTTTGTTGCTTTGCTCATGTTATCTTCCTCCTGTAATTCTGTGACGCTGTTTTTACAGCCCTTTTCTTTAGGTCTATTATACTATAATCTTGCTCTGATTGCAAGCGGTTTGTGAAAAAATACGGCTTTTTATAAAAATATTTGCAAAAATCAAAGCATTGTGTTATAATATCTCTATGTGTTATATTTTTATGTAATGAGGAAATTTTAAATGGCAGAAACAGGCAAACAAAGCAGCTACAAAAAGCTGTTTTCAAATACGCTGGTGTTCGCTATAGGCTCTTTCAGCTCAAAAGTCCTTGTGCTGTTGCTTGTGCCTATATACACCAACTATCTTACTACGGCTGAGCTGGGCGTTACGGACGTTCTCACTCAGATAGCTAACTGGATAATACCTCTTGTGACCATGACTATCACGGAGGCTATAATCAGATTTGGTCTTGACAAGGCTTATGACAAGGTAAAGGTCTTTACTCTTGGCAATCTTATATGCTTCTTTGGTCTGGCGGTGTTCGGTATTTTGCTGCCTATTGTGTCGCTGACGGGAATTGCTGACAAGTATATTGGTGGATACAGCTTGATACTATATATATATGTATTCACCTCAAGCATGAAGTCGCTTTACTCAACTTTCGTGCGTGCAATGGAGCAGGTAAAGCTGTTTGCTTTTAACGGCATACTGACCACGTTCTTTACGCTGTTTTGGACGGCAATGTTTTACATGGTGCTTCCTGAGGGATTTCTCGGTCACGGCACGGGTATCGAGAAGTATTTGCTCGCCACCATTCTTTCTGACCTTATATCGGTGGTATTTCTCACGTTCAAGTCAAAGCTTTGGAGATATATAAACTTCAAGGATATTGACAGAGAGCTTTTGCAGGTAATGCTTCAATACTCTGTGCCTCTTATCCCTGCTCAGCTTTTGTGGCTCATAACAAACAGCTCGGATTCATTTATGACTACCCACTATCTTGGCTCGGACTACAACGGCGTGCTGTCGGCGGCTTACAAGATACCTAACCTTGTGTCAACGGTATATCTTATGTTCGGTCAGGCTTGGAATATGTCGGCTATCACTGAGGACGATTCTGATGACAGAGATTCGTTCTATGAGAATGTTTTTGACTTCAATCAGAGCCTTTTGTATATTCTTGTGGCAGGCTGTCTGCTTATCGTTCAGCCTGTGACTAACTTCTGGATAGGCGCAGATTTCCGTGACTGCGTAAAATACTCGCCTATCATCATATATGCGACCATTTATTCATGCTTCACCACTTTTATGGGGTCTATTTATCTTGCTTCAAAGCAGACGAAGAGGTCACTTTTTACGAGCCTTGTTTCAGGCGTTATAAACGTGGGGCTGAATGTTATACTCATACCGAGGA
>NZ_FR890754.1:4409-7200 GCF_000435935.1 Ruminococcus sp. CAG:57
TACGGTCCGCCTATATCCACGGTGGCAGCTTATATGACTGTGTTCATCATAAGAGCCATAGACTCGAGAAAGCTAGTGCCGTTCAGGATAGATATGAAAAAGATGATAGTGAACAACATCGTTATCCTTGTGATGATGTTCATTTGTCTTTTTGAAACTGACCTTATGCACCACCTGCCTTTGTATGCTATCGTGACACTGCTTTTCTTTGCGGTCTTTATACTCAACCGAAAGGCTGTAGAGAGCATATTCTACAAGGTGCTTCCTGCAAGGATAGCTTCACATTTTGTGAGCCTTAGCACTGCAAAGCTTTGCGCAGTTATTGGCGGCTTGGCTGTATTTGTACTCATAGACTTGCTCACAAGGGGCATTATTGTGTATGCTTTGCTTCTGGCAGGCTTTGTCTTTGCAATATACAAAAACAAGAACAGGCTTATGTATATCTTTATGGTGCTTATGCCGCTGAGTCTAGTTTTCAGGCACGGCATGGTATGGGCAGCGGTGGCATTTCTGATACTGGCGGTGGCTGTTATTATCAAAAACCGCAGACCAGCAGATGTTTTCATTGGCATTGCGGCACTTGATATACTGCTTGGTGCGGCGGCAGGACTTTGGTTCGGCGTGCTTGCGGCGGCTGTGCAGACACTTGTATGCGGCTTTATATTCCGCAGACAGATATGGGATAAGCTTATTGAATGGGCATATAAAAAGCGGTAGAGATACTGCGTTTTATAGATAAAGGGGCTATGCTCCTATTACACCAATGGAGGTTTTTATCATGGCAGAATTGAAATTTGAGATCACAGAGCGTATAGGCGTACTTTCTGAAAACGCCAAGGGCTGGACAAAGGAGCTTAACAAGGTTTCCTGGAACGAGAGAGAGCCTAAATATGACCTGAGAGAATGGAATCCAGACCACAGCAGAATGGGCAAGGGTATCACTCTTACTGACGAAGAAGTGGAAACTCTCAAGGCTATTCTCAACGGTGAGGAGATAGAGGACGATATCAACGAGGCTGACATTCTTTAAAAAATTGTAAATGTTCGGTAAACAGTTAAATGATAATCAATTGTTAATCATGAGTTTAAAAATGTTTGCTATAATTTCCGAGAAGAACAATTAAACGGCGGAGTTGTGCGTTATTTCATGCATGGCTGCCGCCGGAAGCTTGCACATAAAAGGCGTTTCGTATCAGTATTTAAAGGACACGGAACGCTTTGAACGTACAGGGCAGGTAATAATATATTCGGAGGGAATTATAGTTATATGGAACAGCATGGCATTAGCAAGCTTGATCTCAAGAGGCGCAACCGTATGCAGGTCCTCAAGATACTCAAGCAGAGAGGCCCTACTTCCCGTATCGACATTGCGGGAACTTTAGAGCTTACAAGAGCCGCTGTCACGATCATAACAAATGAAATGATCGAGCAGGGGATAATACAGGAAATAGGCGAATACAAGCACGTTACAGAAAAAGCTCCGAGAGGCAGAAAAAAGATACTTATCGACATAAATCACCACTACAAGTTCGTTATAGGCGTAACGGTAGAGGAGGATATCGTAAGCGTTGGTCTGTCAACTCTGGCAGGTGCAGTTCTCGATAAGAGAAATCTGGCTATCAACGAAAAGACGGACTACAGCACCATTTTTGATTTCACTGAGAAGTCTATAAACGAGGTACTGGGCGACAACTGCCTTGACAAGAACTCTATTCTCGGTATCGGTTTCGGTATATTCCCGACTATGTATTCAAGACTTGGTATCAGTGTTGAAGATGGTGAGCCTGATTATGCTAAGCTAAAGGCTGCAATAAGAGAGAAAACTGAGCTTCCGCTGGTTTTTGACAACTCTGTAAAGGGTACGGCTATGGCAAATATCGACTTCCTTAAAACAAAGGATATAAACAGACACAACATAGCCTTTTTGCAGTATGGCAACACTATGCACTTTGTTGTGACGAATCTTAACGATCCGATCGTTTCATATGATAACAGAACTAACTTCGTGGATAAGATGATAATCAACCCTTATTCTGACAGGACTTGTCCTTGCGGAAGAAGGGGCTGTGTTGAGAGTGAACTCACTCCATCGGCTACTATGTCAAAGCTTAGGGAAGTATTTTCTGCTGAAAAGACGCCTTTTCTCTATGAGGCGGCAAGGGGAAGTTTTGAGAATGTCAATCAGGATATGATAACGATGGCATACGAGAAAGACGACAAGGCTGTAAAAGAGATACTTAACGGTGAGCTTACGCTGTTAGCGGTGCTTCTTAACAACTTGTATTTTTCTACCAACCCACAGAAGATAGTGCTTCATCAGTTCAAATTCCAGAATGAAAAGGCGTTCCAGAAATTAAAGGACGCTGTGACAGAGATAGGCGGAGCGCTTGTTTCAAGCAAGATCGAGCTTTCTATTATTGAGGACAAGCACAGATTCCTGTCAGGTTGTGCGCTTGCAATAAGAGAATTGTTCTTTAATAGGGGCGGATTTGATACATCTTCTAATAATTAAGAGCATCAGAGCAGGGCATTGCCCTGCTTTTTCTTTTATATTATAGTATAAAATGAACAACATAGTGAAAAATATCTAAATTATCGGGTAGAAAATGTATAAAATAGAGAAACGATGAAAAAGCTATTGACAAATGTCGCTGTAGATGATAAAATATAAAAGTCGCTTGACGAGAGCGATGAATGTGAATAAGGTGATGACGATGAACACTTTTTGAAAGAGTTCAAACGAATTCATAAAGAATTCACAAAGAAAAGTCTTGACAAAGCTTAGCTAATA
>NZ_FR890755.1:0-10725 GCF_000435935.1 Ruminococcus sp. CAG:57
CTCACTCCTCATTCCTCACTCCTCATTCCTCACTTCCCCTTGTGCATTTTGCCCTTAAATCCTACTAAATTGATAGAATTAATATCAGTTTTCACAAAAATGCGAAAAATCATCTTAAACCTATTGACATTCCTCTATGGGTGTGGTATAGTATAGATACGCTAAAACATACTAAACGACTAGGATTAATATGAATTTGAAATGAGGCGTTGAAAATGAGTGTAAAAATACTGAAACTGAAAACAGCGTACGATTCACGAATGTGTATATGCTGTATGTGTTGCTGTTAAAATCAGCATAAAGTTCAGTAACAAAAAATTTTTATCGGATTTAAAAAAACATTAATTTAATGAAAGAGGTAATTTAAAATGAGCGCAATAAACGAAAGAAATCTTAAATTTGAAACACTCCAGCTCCACGTTGGTCAGGAAACAGCAGACTCTGTAACAGACGCAAGAGCCGTTCCTATTTATCAGACATCATCATACGTTTTCCATAACTCACAGCATGCCGCTGACAGATTTGCTCTTAAGGACGCAGGCAACATCTACGGCAGACTTACAAACCCAACTGAGGACGTTTTTGAAAGACGTATCGCAGCTCTTGAGGGCGGCACAGCAGCTCTTGCAGTTGCATCAGGCGCAGCAGCAGTAACATACGCTATTGAGAACGTAGCCCTTGCAGGCGACCATATCGTAGCTGCAAAGAACATCTATGGCGGCACATATAACCTGCTTGCACACACTCTTGTTGATTACGGCATCACAACAACATTTGTCGATCCGCTTGACCCAGCTAACTTTGAAAAAGCTATCAAGGAGAACACAAAGGCTCTCTATATCGAAACTCTTGGCAACCCTAACTCAGACGTAGTTGATATTGAAGCTATCGCAAATATCGCACACGCACACAATATCCCACTTCTCGTTGACAGCACATTCGCTACTCCATATCTCGTAAGACCTATCGAGTACGGCGCAGATATCGTTATCCATTCTGCAACAAAGTTTATCGGCGGTCACGGCACAACAATCGGCGGAGTTATCGTTGAAAGCGGCAAGTTTGACTGGAAGAAATCAGGCAAGTTCCCACAGCTCACAGAACCAAACCCAAGCTACCACGGCGTAAGCTTTGCAGACGCAGCCCCTGGCGCAGCATTTGTAACTCGTATCCGTGCGATCCTTCTTCGTGATACAGGTGCAACACTTTCACCTATCCACGCATTCATCTTCCTGCAGGGTCTTGAAACACTGTCTCTGAGAGTTGAACGTCATGTTGAGAACGCACTTAAGGTAGTTGACTTCCTTAACAAGCACCCAAAGGTAGAAAAGGTAAATCACCCTTCAGTATCAGACGATCCAAGCCAGCAGGCACTTTACAAGAAGTATTTCCCTAACGGCGGTGGTTCTATCTTCACATTCGAGATAAAGGGCGACGCAAAGACAGCTCAGAACTTCATCGACCACCTGAAACTCTTCTCACTCCTTGCAAACGTAGCAGACGTTAAGTCACTGGTTATCCACCCAGCATCAACAACACACGCAGAGCTTAACGAAGCAGAGCTTGCAGATCAGGGTATCAAGCCAAATACTATCAGACTTTCTATCGGCACAGAGCATATCGACGATATCATCTACGATCTCAGCGAAGCATTCGACGCTATCTAATAAAAACCTTGCCATTACGGTTTTTACCTAAAAATACAAACCTCAATATAGAAACGGCTGACAGGCGAAAAGCTTGTCAGCCGTTTTTGTACCCATAAAAAAAGCAGGGCAACAACAAGCCGCCCTGCTCCATAAAGCAAAAAGTCAGAAAAAAATCCTTCGCCACAAGGCGATACCTTAATTCCTCACTCCTAACTCCTCACTACTTCTCCAGCTCAGAGATCTTATCCACTCTCCTCTGATGTCTGCCACCCTCAAACTCCGTTTCAAGGAAAACGTCCACCAGCTCGATAGCCAAGCCTGCCCCCAGCACTCTCGCACCAATGCAAAGCACATTTGCGTCATTATGCGCTCTTGTATACTTAGCAGAGAAATAGTCTGAACAGCAAGCCGCTCTTATTCCCTTTATCTTGTTTGCGCTCATTGACATTCCAATACCAGTTCCGCATATGAGTATTCCCATTTCGTATTCGCCCGAAGCCACTTTCTCGCAAACTTCCTTTGCCTTGTCAGGATAGTCCACTTTCTCTCCTGCCTGAATACCAAAATCAGTGTATTCCACACCCTTTTCGTCCAAATGTGCCAATATCTCCGCCTTAAGCTCAGGACCTGCATGGTCACAGCCAATAGCAATTTTCATATTAATTTCCTCCTATTTATCCCTATGTGCCTTATCCTTTTCCGCCTTTGTAGCCTGCAAATATGATACCTCCAGCCTGTCCGCCGAAACCATTATCTCAGGCTGAGCCTCCACCGCAAGACACAGTGACGAAGCCCTCTGCAGCCTGTTCACATAGCTTGCAAGCTGAACATTTTCGTTGTCAGCGAAATATTTCGCCTTTATCTCTGCCGCACAGTCACCCACAAGCATTGTTTTTTCAGAAAACTCTCCCGAAAAAACTTCCTCTTCAGGGCAAACTCTGTCAGCGGATATCCTCGTGATAACGCCGTTTTTGCACTGAAACTCGCCTGCGTAAACTATCTTAGGCCTTGCCCTCATAACAGAAATTATCCTGCCCTCAAAATCTATGCAGTTGTACGCCAGCGAAAGCAGAGTGGAAACTCCTGCGCTTTTTAAACTCTCACAGCCAAAGCACATTCCCTTTACAGCCGCCACGCCTATCCTAAGTCCCGTGTAAGACCCCGGACCCTTTGCAATAGCCGCACAGTCAAGGTCAGCGTAAGTAAGCCCTGTTTCCTCAAGAGCCTGCTTCACCATAGGCAATATCACCTGCGAATGAGTGAGCTTTGTGTATACAGACTTCTCCCAAAGAAGCTTCTCTCCGTCCGTCACCGCCACTGAAGCGACCTTTCCGCTTGTGTCAATAGCTAATATCTTCAAATCTATCATCTCCCTCAGGTGCAGTTATGCTTATCTCCCTGCTGTCCTCGTCAATGCGCTGAATATCTATCCTCAAAGCGTCCTCAGGAAGCTCCTCAGCAATATTCTCCGACCATTCCACCGCAAGCACAGTGTCTTCGTCCATGTAGTCAAAAAAGCCTGTAGTTTCCAGATCGTCCGCCGAATTTATGCGGTACATATCAAAGTGTATAAGGCTGAGCCTGTCCCCACGGTATTCGTTCACCAGTGCGAACGTGGGCGAAGTCACCTCGTCGCCAAGTCCCATGCCAATAGAAATTCCCCTTGTAATAGTAGTCTTTCCTGCACCAAGACCACCGCTGTAAGCGATAAGATCGCCGCCTTTCAGCCGTCTGCCTATCTCCTCACCCAAAGCGATAGTTTCCGCCGCAGATGATGTTTTGTATACCTTTGTCAACCTATCACCTCATTTGACCGTCATCTTCCGTGTAGCCCACAATAAAAAGGCTGTTTTTATTCATAAGCTGATAAATGCTCTCCACCTCTGTCTTGTCCGCCGCTGAATTGTAGCAGTTGTAAACATACAGCCTGCCCTCCTCTTTAACAGCGAAAACCGTGTGGATACCGCTGAAAATATTCAACCCGCTATGGAAAGAAGCTATCACAGGCTTGCCCTCTTCAACAGCCGCCTGAGCCTCATCAGCCTTATAAAATCTCTTGTATCCCACTCCCATTGCCTTAAAAAGACCGCTTATTTTTCTAGGATTAGACCCCAGCGAGCCGTCCGCCGCAATAAGAGCATTCTTTTCAAAATCATAAGCAAGCTTTGCCATGTCAGGCTCAAAGCCCTCGTATGTGAGATAATTATAAGCCGCAATGACCTCACAGCCTACCCCTGCGAACCTGGTTTCGCCAAGCATCAGATCGCACACAGGGGGATTTTCCTGCCCGTATTTCACAAAGCCCTCTATATTTATGCCCTTGTTGTGAGCATAATTTTCCGCAGCCCTGCCGCTGTCAGTTTCCTTATAAGTGTCCTCAAAAAGCCGCCACTTCATATCGTCCTCCGAGCTGTCGCCCTGAATATCGCTCTCATTACCGACCTGCGAGCTTTCGTCAACTTCCATGCTGTCACTATCCACCACAGAGCTTTCCGCAGTAGTGGTAAAAGCCGAATCATTGAGCCTTTCACTGTCCGCCTTGTTTCCGCATGAACTGAGCATTATCCCGAGAAACAGAATGACCGCAAGAATTTTCATCACAGCTCACCCTTGTCCTTGAAGTAGTTTAGCATAAGATCCACCATTCTGCCATAGGACTGCTTGCCATCCTCAACGCCATTGAGCTTCAGAGATTTTTCCATTGCCTTGTCAGATATCTCCCCCACCGCCTCGCTGTCGAAAACAGTGTCCTTAGCCTCGTCAACGCTCCGCCAGTAGTCCCAGTTTGCTTCCATATCAGCCCACACCTCGTCGCAGATAGAGCTGTCAAATTCTATCTTCTTATCGTCAGAAGCATAGTCAAAAATCTTGTTTCTAACCTCGCCAAGCGCCGCCAGATAGCCCGAATAGCGGTAATCAGCATTGTCCGATTTGTCGCACGCCATAAAAGCGATAAAATTCGCCTCGTCCTCCTGAATGTAGCCTTTCGTATGAGCAAGCTCATGACAAATGGTGTCAGGAAGCTTCGCCTTATACATATCCTGATTGTAGTTAGCCTCCATAGAGAACGGGAAATAGATGCCCATAAGGTCCATCTGGCTCATAAAGAACGAGCATTTTATAGCTTTCGGAGTGACATAAAATCCCCCGAGATTTTTAAACTCGCTCCCAAGCCCACGCATGGCCTCCTGAGCCGTCTTGTCAAGGTCAGCGGTCAGCACGAATTTTCCCTCGCTGTCACGCTCCACCTCTTTGCTAAGCGCATTTATCTCCGTAACAAGCTTGTTGCCAAGAGCTTCAAGCTCCGTCCTGGTGTGCTGTTCCGTTGGTATGCCGTTAAGCTCTGCAAAGCTTGAACAATGATAAATAACAAAGCAGTTAAAGGTCTGCACCGTCACCACAAAAGTGACTATCCACATATAAACAAGCCCGAAAATTTTCGCAGTTTTCTTTCTCTTGCCTTTTCTGACTATCACAAGCACCAGCATAGCCACCAGCGAAAGCGGAATACCAAAAACCGCCACCGCAATAAGCAGTTCCCCGAAGGAAAACGGCAACAGCGAAGTGAGCCTGCCATATGTATTTTCCCAAATTGGAAAAACGTGAGCCGTATACCAGTCGCAGAACGCCGTACTTTTCCAGGCGATCACGTTCAGCACCACGCTGACTGCCACAAGGCAAACGCAGGCAATGACCTGCCAAGAGAGATGTTTTTTCTTGCCGTTCTCAGGCATTTTCACACTTTCCGCACTCTTTTTCACCGCTGTATCTGTCACTGCCGCTCACCTCGGTTCATGTATTTTACTCTGCTATCTCAACGCGCCTGTTTACCCGACTTATTATCTGCTTACCTACAAATTATCTTATCGCACAAATCGTGTAGGGGCGAACAGCGTTCGCTCGTCTTGGTCGCCTACATGGTTTGTATAAATTCAAACCTCGTCGCTCCCAAAAACGGGACGTCGAGGGCGCCGTCCCCTACATTTGCCACGCCGCAAAATCGCTCCGCTCGGTATTTACTCTATCAAAGTGACTTGTTCGGTCGGCTATGCCAATTCCTCACTCCTCACTTAAACGGCTTAGAACAATCCGTAGATATTGCCCTCATTATCGCAATCGATATTATAAGCCGCAGGCTTCTTAGGCAGACCAGGCATTGTCATAATATCGCCCGTATAAGCTACCACAAATCCTGCACCGGCTGAAAGCCTTACATCTCTTACTGTTATCTCATAATTCTCAGGCTTGCCAAGCTTTGTCGGGTCGTCAGACAGTGAATACTGCGTCTTAGCCACGCAAACAGGGATATCCCCGAATCCAAGGTCAGTGATCTCCTTTATAGCCTTTTCAGCCTGCTTTGTATAGATCACGCCGTTTGCACGGTATATCTCTTTCGCAAGTATATCAAGCTTATCCTTGATAGGGAGCTTCTCGTCATAAAGTGGCTTGAACTCAGACGGCTTTGTTTCGATAGTCTTGCAAACCTTTTCCGCAAGGTCGATACCGCCCTCAGAGCCTTTTGCAAAAATCTCAGCCAGTGAGAACTCAACGCCCATTTCACCGCAAACTCTCTCGATAACAGCCAGCTCAGCCTCAGTATCAGTATGGAATCTATTTATAGCCACAACTACAGGCACACCGAACTTGTGCATATTCTCAATATGAGTTTTCAGGTTTACGATACCCTTTTCAAGAGCCTCAACATTTTCGTTAGTAAGCTCAGTTTTCGGAACACCACCATTGTATTTCAATGCCCTTACAGTAGCCACCAGAACTACGCAACTTGGTTTAAGACCAGCGTATCTGCACTTGATATCAAAGAATTTCTCAGCGCCAAGGTCAGAGCCGAAGCCAGCCTCAGTGATAGTGTAGTCAGCAAGCTTCAAAGCAAGCTTTGTGGCTCTTACTGAGTTACAGCCGTGAGCGATATTAGCGAATGGACCGCCATGGATAAGAGCAGGATTGTTCTCAAGCGTCTGAACAAGGTTAGGCTTCAAAGCGTCTTTCAGCAAAGCAGTCATAGCACCGCAACCGCCTATATCCTTAGCATAAACAGGCTTTCCGTCAGTTGTGTAAGCAACGAGTATCTTCTCAATTCTAGCCTTAAGGTCAGCCAGATCGGAAGCGAGGCAAAGAATAGCCATTATCTCAGAAGCGACAGTTATCTGGAAAGAATCCTCTCTAGGAATACCATTCACCTTTGAGCCAAGACCGATAACGATATCTCTCAGCGCTCTGTCATTCATGTCAAGGCAGCGCTTGAAAAGTATCCTTCTCTGGTCAATGTGAAGCTCATTTCCCTGCTGCATATGGTTGTCGATAAGGGCGCAGAGCAGGTTGTTAGCCGCAGTTATAGCGTGCATATCTCCCGTGAAGTGCAAATTGATGTCTTCCATAGGAACGACCTGAGCGTATCCACCGCCAGCCGCACCGCCCTTGATACCAAAAACAGGGCCAAGAGAAGGTTCTCTCAGAGCGAGTATAGCTTTCTTACCTATCTTGTTCATAGACTCAGCCAATCCAACGGAAATAGTGGTCTTGCCCTCTCCTGCAGGTGTAGGGTTTATAGCGGTAACAAGAATAAGCTTACCATCTGGATCATTTTTAGTTTTAGCATAAAGCGACTCAGAAAGCTTAGCCTTGTAGTGACCATAAGGCTCATATTCATCTTCTGAGATGCCGAGCTTAGCAGCGACCTCCCCAATTTTGAGCATTTTCGCCTGCTTTGCGATTTCGATATCTGACAGCATTTAGATCAAGTCCTTTCGGAAAAATTTTTAGTATATCGGTAAAGACCCATATAAAATATCATACGCTATGTATTATATCACATATCCGTGATGATTTCAATATTTCATATGTAAACAAACTATATAAACCGACACATTTCCGAACATCGCCCCACAAAAAAGAGCCGCCCCGCATTCCGCAGGACGGCTCAAAATAACTATAAGAATTATTTCTGAATATCGTTATCGTTAAATGGATCTCCACATTCTGGGCAGAACTTAGGAGGATTTTTCGGATCTTCAGGCTCCCAGCCGCACTTGTCACACTTGTAAAGCGGCTCTGATGCAGGCTTTGGCTTTCCGCACTCAGCGCAGAACTTGCCCTTGTTCACTGCTCCGCATGAGCAAGTCCAGCCTACTGGCTGCTCAGGCTTTGGTGAACCGCAGTTTGCACAGAACTTTCCTGTGTTCTCTGTGCCGCATGAACACTTCCAGCTGTCTGCTGCCGGCTTTGGCTCAGGCTTAGGCTGTCCGCAGTTAGCACAGAATTTTCCTGTGTTTTTTGTTCCGCAAGCACAAGTCCAGCCGTTCTCAGGTGCAGCCTGTGTTGGTGCAGCCGCTGGAGCTGCCTGCTGTGGAGCTGCCTGTGCAGCCTGCTGATTCATCATGTTCTGCTGCATCTGCTGCTGATACATTGTTGCGTCCATTGGCTGACCCATCATGCCGCCTGCCATGCCCATGCCCATAAAGCCTGCCATAACACCGTTTGAGTTGCTTGCCGCTGCCTCTCTTGCCTTGTTGATAGACATTCTGTCCATAGCATAGAGCATTGAAGGATCACTTCCAACAGTTTTTGCCTCCTGGAATTTTGCGATTCTCTGCTTTGACTCTTCGTCCACGTTCAGCTCAATAGCAAGGCTTGTTATCTTAACACCCTTTGTAGCCCACTTTTCTTCAAGCTCTGCATTCATTGCTTCAGCAAGCTCATCAGGATAAAGACCAAGCTGATCGTATGGTATTTTCTGAGCGGATATCCTTGTAAGAGCCTTCTGGAACTTAGGTGTCATATCAGCCTTAAGCTGGCCGAGAACTGCCACGCCGTCAGGGCTGTCAACAGTAAGTACCTTATTTACGTTCTGAACAACGTTCTCATAGAAGTTCATAGGGTTTACGATCTGAAGCTCATACTGACCATGACCCTGTGCGTTAAGAGTGAGGTTCATTTCGCCGTCTCTGAAAGGTATCTTGCCGAAGCCTATCTTGTTTCCAGGCAGAGGTCTGAGGTTTATGTAGATAAGACGCATGGTGTTCATAGCCTGACCACCTGCTGTAAATCTTCTGCCTATCTCCTTGATAGAAGCGCCAAGGTCACCCCAGCCGCCGCCAAGAAGTGACGGAGATACAGTTGAATCATACTTATACTGACCCGCTGTTTCCTGTGTACCAATAACAAAATCGTGTACTCTGCCATTCTCGATAAGCAAAGCCGCCTGATTTACCGCAACGTCAAAGCGTGAACCGTTTGAGATAACGCCCTCTGTGCCGTTGTTCACAGTCTTTCCTCTCTTAACAAGAGTAGCCGGCTGGCAGAGTATCTTAGTTGACATATCCTCACATCTGAAGTACTCTACTACCTGATCGGCAAATGTTGAGCCGACTGCTGATGTAAACATCTTAATAAGTCCCATAGTTAAATTCCTTTCGTTGTCTGTATTATTTCACCCCAAGGGGTTTTAAACTTGTCTATCTCAGCATGGATATCCTGCTGACTTTCCATGTGCGCTCTACAGAGCTGTGTATCTCAGAACCGCAGTAAGGACAAACTGAGCCTGCGGTGTCCACAGGTGCTCCACAGAACTGACATATAAGGCTGGCGTTTTCGCCCTCTATCCCCATTGAAAGATAGTATGAATAATCCGCCTCATAAATGTGCTGTGCCTTTATCCCGTTGAGCTTGTATTCAAGAGATACCTGAAACTTTGCCGTTGCAGCGTCATGATCTCTATGATAAGACGCCACCTGCGACTTGTGGATATGTATATCATCATAATGCTTTGGCGTAACCGTTGACAAGTTGTCTTTTGCCATCGTGGCTGCTCTCTGCTTGAACGCTTCGGTACAGTATTCAAGCTGATTCTCGCTTGCTTCTCCGTTTATAACAAGAAAATATTTCATCACAGTGTTTTCCACTATGCTCCTTGCTATATTTTCATCATAGTCAGGAAAATCTCTCTTTATGTTGTTCACCACATTAGGATCAACATAAGTAAACTGCATGGCGTTGTTCTGTCTTTCCTCAGTTGCGTCATTTATGGTCCTTAGCAGGTCGTTGGCACGGCTCAGTTGTCTGCCAATGGCGTTCGATACCGCTTTTTTCACAGAATATATCACCGCTATACCACCGCCTATGGCGACCGCTATAACTATTATTTTTATTATAAGCGCCGTTGATATTTCAGGCATTTAGCTGATACCCCCTACTAGAATATTCCCATTATCTGAAGTATAGCTCCGATAATATATCCGCCCACGCCTCCAAGAAGCGAGTAAGCCACAAGCTTTCCCTTGCTTATAGGCAGGTTTCCGATAAATTTACCTGTCTGACCATTCATTGCAAAGAAATAAGGCTTATCCTGATAGGTTGTATACAAAAGCCATGTTGGAAGCATAGCATATTTAACGTCCTTTATCTCGGTGTGCTTTTCATATGACTGAACGTTTACACTGTTGTAGTTACAAGTATTTCTAAGTTCGTCACGAGTTGTGTTCTCGATACGTTCTTTAGCCCTAGGCAGGCACTTATCCTTACCCTCGTCATATCTTTCTGCAAGATATCCCGAAAGATAACCTGGGTTGAACGCTGTCATTTCCGAGTAATCAAAAGGCTCGATAGAGTCCATAGCGTCATCGTCAGTCTTTGAAGAAGCGTCCACAGGAACAGCTTTGAAATCGAGGGTTCCGTTTCTGTAAACTGAATAATACTTTTTCTCAGTGTATCTGTAGTTTCCGGAAGTCCATGTTCTTGTATTTATACCCTCTGCAGTAATGGAGCCTTCGCAGTTTCCTGAATAGAGCCAAAACGGGATATAAACGCCCTGCATCTTGTCCACTACCCTATCGCAGTTGAAATCTTTCGGTGTAAGAGGCTTATTGCTGAATTTTTTGAAAACGTCCATTACCTGAGTTTTCGGCACTTTAAAAGGTATAACATAGTCTGGGGAAAAGTTGTCTATTATCTGCTCTCCCATTATTACCGCATTTCCGCAGTAAACGCAAACTGTTGCTGCAGTTGAGCGGTCGGTGATTATCTCCGCTCCGCAGTGTGAGCAGGTGTATTTAACAAGGTC
>NZ_FR890755.1:10864-13259 GCF_000435935.1 Ruminococcus sp. CAG:57
CCAGCCTCTTCAAGCTCTTTCAGCGTGAACTGTCCGTCGCAGTATTCACATGCCCAGCAGTTTTTGTCAGCGCTCCAGAAAAGCTCCGCTCCGCAGTTAGGGCATTTATAAGAAATATTAACAGCCATTTTCCGTACCCCCTATCAATCGTCTTTTATCTTAGTCTTATCAGTGGTGGTACGCAGATAGGTGTCGTTACGCCCAGTGAGTTTAAGATTACTCTTTATGTATTTATCCGCCTTGGTAGCTTTCTGTTTTGTGCGGCTCATTGAAACAAGCACAAAGCCTGTTATAAGTCCTCCCGGTATAGCAAAGCACATATTTGTTCCCACGCTCACACTGCTGTCGGCATATGCCATGACAGGGGTGAAAAACAAATTGCAGGAAATAAGTGCAAAGCCTAATGTGCGGTATAGCTTTTTCAACATTTTTTCTCCTCCCAACTCCATATTTTACATAAAACTAAAATATGTTCACATATGTTTATGATAACAGAAAACGCTTTTCGTGTCAAGAAATATGTCATACAACGTTCAAAAAAAATTCTTTTTTGTCCATTTAAACATATTTTTATACCTTTCATTGGTGTTTTTAACGATTGACAGCCGTTCTGTCAGGAATCAGCGTTATTCAGCGGTTTTCTGCTCGTCAAGGTCAAGAGATATCAGAGGGTTTGCGTCATTGGCCACCTTAGGCAGAACACTATCCCACTTATCGATGGTCTGGTACTTTATAAGCTCGTTTGAAAGAGATTCAGAGATAGTCTTGTTGGCTTCTGCCTGAGCTTCAGCCTTGGTCTTTATGGAAGTTGCCTCAGCGTCTGCGGCAATAACCTTTTTCTTAGCCTCCGCCTCAGCTACAACTATAGCCTGCTCCTGCTCGGTCTTTGTTTTCAAAAGATTCTGCTCTGCTACCTGCTTTGCCTCTATGGCTTCATTAAATTCAGATGAGAAATCAAAATTCACAATGTTGAATTTCTCTATCTCAATACCGTATTCATCCACCTTTGAAACGAGCTGTGCCTTTATTTCCTCGCCCACCTGCGCTCTGTCAGTGATAAGCTGTTCAGCCGTATATTTTGCACATACCGACTTCATACATTCCTGCACTGTTGGCATAAGGATAACGTTCTCGTAATCTGAGCCGATATTCTTGAAAATGCTTGCAGAAGAAGCCGACTTTATTCGGAAGTTCACCGCTATGGTAGAGTTCACAGTCTGCAAGTCCTTTGAAACTGCGTCAGCGTCAGCCTGATAAACTTGTATCTTGTTTGACACTGTTGTTACACGCTGTGCAAAAGGCACTTTCAGATGCAATCCTTCGTTGAGTGCAGTGTCTGATACCTTGCCGAAGGTCGTCACAACGCCCGTACAGCCTGCAGGAACTATGGATACGGAGGATACGACCACTATTATAGCCGCAACTGCCGCCGCACAAATGCCAACGATCTTTCCTGTTTTTCTTGTTGAAATGTCAATGACCTTTTCTTTGCTCATGATTTTTTCCTTTCGTATAAAACAAAGTCTTTCGACTTGCCGTATAACCAAAGGCTTTCTGTCCTTTGGTTTAATATGATTATATCATAAGCCTTACAAATTAGCAAAGTCCGACAAAGTTCGGGGAAGTCAGCGGAAGTCAGCAGTGAACAGATTTTTTGATTTAGCTCACTGTATCTCTTGAAATCTCACCTATTCTCGTTCGTTCAAATCCGCTCGTTATTTATGGGCGAAAAAATTCGGCACAGGTCTATAGCCATATTTCAATATATGTAAAAGCTAATATGTTTATATCATTGCCTGCAAAAAAGGCATAAAAAAATCGGACTCATTTTACTGCGTCCGAATTTTTTATCAATGTATTGATGAAAGAGCGGGCGACCCAAGGCCGCCCCTACAGATAGGTTTGTTAGCTCTTTTTCTTTGCACTGGATTTTACCGCTGTGAAACTCCACACAAGTCCAGCAGCGATCCAGAAGTATGGTGATGAGGTAACAGAACTTATGTTGAAAAACGCCTGTATCAGATAGCAAAGAACTGCCGCAGATACTGCACAGCCTGTCCAGCCGTTTTTGTCTTTCATAAAGCCTGCTACGAGCTTGCACATTTTTACTATAGTCATAATAAGGAATACTATTGTAAGTGCGAAAATGATAAGTCCTCTTGACTGCAAAAGGTCGATATACTCATTATAAGAGCGGTCTATTATAGCACCCGACTCGAATATCGTTCCCCAGTTGTCTGGACCGGTTCCCCAGATAAGGTTTTGCTCGGCAGTATACATTCCGTCGTCCCACAGATAAGGATATATCCACTGTTCGGTATCATCGCCTCTGCCGGTGCCTGTGATAGAAAGTCTGTCGAAGCTGTCATGGAAGATTATTTTCTCGTCCATAAGT
>NZ_FR890755.1:13295-20677 GCF_000435935.1 Ruminococcus sp. CAG:57
CTGAACTCGTTTGAGGCGAAAAGTCCCGCAAAGATCCCTCCTGCGACTATAAAAGTCACAAGGCAGGCTATAAAAGGCTTCTTATCCTTTGCAAAGCCCGACTTTACAGCGGCAATAATAAGAGATATAACATAAACCGCACCAAGTCCCAAGATAGCAGGGACAACACAGGCGAGGATATCAGCCGCTGTCATAAGGGCAAGGGAGATAGCATAGAATATCTTTCTTGCCTTTTTATCATCATAGAGCATACCATTAAGCGCAAAGGCAGATATCACTGTAAGCACTGCCGCCAATGCAAAAGGCGTACACAAAAAGCCTGTTGCGATATATTCCTTTGTATAGGTCATACCGCCTGATGAGAAGCCCGAGAATATCTCTTTGAAATAGTTTGGAACTATTTTTGCGGTAGCAGGTATAGCCTGCAAAATTCCCACGATAGCTTCAAATGCGCCTATTCCTACGATAAAGTCTGAAAGCTTTATCCTGCAGTCGTCAGCCGTAACTGTCATTCCTGCGGCAAAAAGTCCCCAATAGCCAAGTATGGTGAGCATACCCTCTGAGCGGTCGAGATAGCCGTAGAAAGATGTGAAGATATCCGCTGAAAGCAAGCAAGATACCACCGACAGAAGCACCACTGCAAGTGGTACGATAAGGCTCTTGTTGTCTTTAAGCTCCACCTGCTTTTTCATGTTGGCAATAAGGAAAATGATAAATCCAACAAAGCCGACCGCAAGCACAGCGGCAGATATAAAGAATATAAATTTTTCGTTTAGATAAAGAGTACGGTTGACGCTTTCGTCCATACCGTATTTGATATTCTGTGTGAAATAATACGGAATTGTGATAACGCACAGAACAAGCACAGCAATAATGCTGTAAACTCCGCACAGCTTTTGTGCAGACTCGGCAGACATATTCAGAATAAAATCCGACTTTTCCGAACTGCCGAAAAGGTGCTTTTTACCTTGATTGGTAGTGACCTCTTTTTTCTCTTTTGCTTTTGACATAAAAAATCCCCCAAAAAGCATAGATATTTTATTATTTTATAATTGAAAATTAAAAATACATCGCCGCAGGCGATACCTTAATTCCTCATTCCTCACTCCTCATTCCTCACTTTCCCGATTTGTTTGCATTATTCACAATTATATGTTATAATAAAAATAACTGCGATAAAACATGAAAGGACTTGTGATAATTGATATATCTTGATAACCGCTGTTTACACAATTTACTTTGCGTATTCGATAGCTCTGCTCTCACGGATAAGATTGACCTTGATCTGTCCCGGATAATCCATTTCAGTTTCGATCCTCTTAGCGATCTCACGAGCAACGAGCACCATTTTTTCATCGTTGATCTTCTCAGGCTGTACCATGATACGAACCTCACGGCCTGCCTGTATAGCAAAGGATTTCTCAACGCCCTCGTAGGACGTGCAGATCTCCTCAAGCTTCTGGAGCCTCTTGATATAGTTCTCATAGTTCTCGCTTCTTGCTCCCGGTCTAGCGGCGCTTATTGCGTCTGCCGCCTGAACAAGTGCCGCAACAACAGTTCTTGTTTCAACGTCGCCATGGTGAGCCTCGATAGCATGAATAACTTCAGGGCTTTCCTTGTACTTCTTACATACGTCAACACCTATCTGAACGTGCGAGCCTTCTATCTCATAGCTGAGAGCCTTTCCTATATCGTGGAGCAGTCCTGCTCTTCTTGCCAGATTTGCGTCAACGCCAAGCTCTGACGCCATCATTCCTGCAAGGTGAGCGACTTCAATAGAGTGGTTAAGCACGTTCTGTCTATAGCTTGTTCTATAGCGCAGACGTCCAAGAAGCTTAACAAGCTCGTGGTTCACACCGTGAACATTGGTTTCGAGAATAGCTCTCTCGCCCTCCTGCTTGATCTTCAGCTCGACTTCACGCTTAGCCTTTTCTACCATTTCCTCAATGCGTGTAGGGTGTATACGTCCGTCCTGGATAAGCTTTTCAAGTGCGATCCTTGCGACCTCTCTTCTCACCTGATCAAAGCACGAGATGGTGATAGCCTCAGGGGTATCGTCAATGATAAGATCAACGCCTGTGAGAGTTTCGATAGTTCTGATATTTCTTCCCTCACGTCCGATTATCCTGCCCTTCATCTCATCATTAGGCAATGCAACGACTGACACTGCTGATTCAGACACCTGATCGGCAGCACACCTTGAGATAGCAAGCGAGATATACTGTCTAGCCTTAGCCTCACAGTCCTCCTTCACCTGATTTTCAAAGTTTGTGACCCTCACAGCCTTTTCATGCACCAGATCCTCGTCCAGCTTTGAAAGCAGATAATCCTTAGCCTGATCAACAGTGAACTGAGATATCTTTTCAAGCATATCGAGCTGTGACTTCTTGATCCTGTCAGCCTCAGCCACCTTTTCGTCAGCATTTTTCAGCTTGTTCTGGAGAGTTTCTTCCTTTTTCTCCAAATTATCGAGCTTTCTGTCGATAGACTCCTCTTTCTGCTGAACACGTCTTTCCTGTCTGGAAACTTCGATCCTTCTCTCTTTAAGCTCTTTTTCCGTTTCCTGGCGTGACTTGTGGATCTCGTCTTTCGCCTCGATTAATGCCTCTTTTTTCAGAGTTTCAGCGTTTTTCTTTGCGTCGTCAACGATACGCTCTGCTTCCTTTTCCGCAGAGCCTACAGCAGCTTCGGCTGTCTTTTTGCGATAGCTTATACCCTGTTTGAAGCAGATAAATCCGCTCACACCGGCACCAAGAACAAGAGCAACTACACATAGTAGAATAGCAATACCTGGTTCCATGTATAGCTTTCCTCCTTCTTAGAAAGTATGGATATCCATATTTTGTGCGTAAAAAACGCATGAAAAAAAGATATCCACCTGATATTAAATTGTAAAGATACAAAATTGCAAAATTTATTTTATAAAAAACATCAGAATAATACAAAAAACTATACTTCATCTTTCAGTTATATAAAAATTATAATGCACAATATTATTGTATAATAAAACTTCTCTGTTGTCAAGAATTTTTTTAGTTAAATCCACAAAATTATATATTTTCTAACAAACCCCTTGACAAGCGGGTGAAGAGGTGTTAAAATGTTAACTGAAGTAAAAGATAAAGTCTTTTGCAGTTATACTTGAAAGCTTTGACGGGGAAGCCCCTCGGCGAAAGGTCTTTTCAGAGAGCGCCGCACGTTTTTATACGAGCTGTGAGCGGTGCAGGACTATGCAGAGTGAGGATACCGCCCCTGAGTGCGTTTAATACACGCCGCAGGCTCAGCGTTAAAGGAGCAACTAATGAGTTGTGCAGGAAACTGCGCATGAAGTTGGGTGGAACCACGATATCATCGTCCCATAGGATATTTGTGTCCTATGGGACTTTTTTGTTATGTAAGAGGGTGATGATACTATGAAAGACAGGAAAGCCATGAAAACAAGGCGTATCCTTGCGATCATTTGCTATACCATTGGGTTTTGCGCTTATGGTGCAGCGGGATATGTTTGCTGGTTATCATGGAGCGGGACTATATCCGACAAGCAAGGGTTTCTCACCTTTCTGCCCATATGGATAGTATCATACTGGTTCAACACATTTTTCTCTCAGCTTGTTTGCAGGGTGAAAAAAGACGGCTCCAGACAATGGGCTATCAAAAAAAGGGCAAGGCACGTTTTGAGCGACATTTCAACGGTGCTGAGCGTAGTGCTTCTTTGCTTCTGGATATATGTGTATGTTTCGCAGTATACAGAACTGCTGAACTTCAAATAATATGCCTGTAGGGGTGACCTGAGGTCGCCCGAATTATAAAAGACCATACGCAAGAAAACGCAGGGTGATATGCGGGCGAACGCTGTTCGCCCCTACAATGGACGAATTTCAAATAAAAAAGACGTGTAATTTACACGTTATAATAAAGAATTACAATATTATATAAATCGGAGGAATCAAAAATGATCAAGCTGAAATTAAAAGACGGCTCTGTCCGTGAGATCGAAACGGCAATGCCTGCAAGCGAGATAATCAAGGATATCGGCATGGGACTTTACAAGGCTGCCTGCTGCGTAAAGCTGGACGGCGAAGTTTTCGACATGAGAACTGTCGTTGACCATGACTGCCATTTTGAGGTCATGACTTTTGACTCAAAGGCTGGTAAGGAAACTTTCTGGCACACAGCTTCTCACCTTATGGCACAGGCTGTAAAAAATCTTTATCCTGAGGCAAAGCTTGCAAGAGGCCCTGCTACAGACACAGGCTTCTACTATGATTTTGAGGTAGAAAAGCCTTTTACGCCTGCTGACCTTGAAAAGATACAGGCTGAAATGAAGAAGCTTGCGAAAGAGGGCTATGCTTTGGAGCGTTTCGAGCTTTCTGCTGACGAGGCTATAAAGCTCATGGAGGAAAGACACGAAGATTACAAGGTAGAGCTTATCCACAAGCATGACGATAAGGGCGAAAAGCTTTCATTCTACAAGCAGGGTGATTTTGTTGACCTTTGCGCAGGTCCGCACATAATGAGCGTTGCACCTATCAAGGCTGTTAAGCTTCTTTCATGCACAGGTGCATACTGGGGCAAGGCAGAGGACGGCAAGCAGCTCTCAAGAATTTACGGAACTGCATTCCCTAAGGCTTCAATGCTCGATGAGTTCCTTAAACAGCAGGAGGAAGCTAAGCTTCGTGACCACAACAAGATAGGCAGAGAGCTTGAATATTTCACAACTGTTGATTGTATCGGTCAGGGACTTCCTGTTATGCTTCCAAAGGGCGCAAGAGTTATCCAGCTTCTCCAGCGTTGGGTAGAAGATGTGGAGCAGGCAAAGGGCTGTCTGCTTACAAAGACTCCGCTTTTCGCAAAGAGAGATCTTTATAAGATATCAGGTCACTGGGATCACTATCTTGACGGAATGTTCATTCTTGGCGACCCATATGACGAGGAAAAAGAGTGCTTTGCACTTCGTCCGATGACTTGTCCGTTCCAGTATCAGGTATTTCTTAACAGACAGCGTTCATACAGAGAGCTTCCAATGAGATTGACAGAGACTTCTACGCTGTTCAGAAACGAGGACAGCGGTGAGATGCACGGTCTTATCAGAGTAAGACAGTTCACTATCTCTGAGGGTCACTACATTCTCAGACCTGACCAGCTTGAAGAGGAGTTCAAGGGCTGTTTGGAGCTTGCTAAGTATTTCCTTGACACTGTTGGTCTGCTTGATGACTGCACATTCAGATTCTCACAATGGGATCCTGCTAACCCTAAGAACAAGTATGAGGGTACGGCTGAGCAGTGGGAGCACGCACAGGCTGCAATGAAAACTATTCTTGACGACCTTGGCGTTGATTACGATATCGGTATCGACGAGGCTGCGTTCTATGGTCCAAAGCTTGACATTCAGTACAAGAACGTTTACGGCAAGGAAGACACGCTTGTTACTATCCAGATAGATATGCTTTTGGCTGAAAGATTTGGTATGTACTATGTTGACAAGGACGGTCAGAAGAAGCTTCCTTACATCATTCACAGAACTTCACTTGGCTGCTTTGAAAGAACACTTGCTTATATGCTTGAGCATTTCAACGGCGTTCTTCCTCTGTGGCTCGCTCCTGAGCAGGTAAGACTTCTTCCTATCAAGGAGGGTCATGCTGAATACGCTCAGAAGATAGCTGACAGAATGACGGCTATGGGCATGAGAGTTACTGTTGACAACAGAGATGAGAACATTGGTACTAAGATCAAGGCTGCAAGACTTGAGAGGATTCCTTATATGCTCATCATTGGCGACAACGAGGTAAACAGCAACACTGTTACTGTTCGTTCAAGAAAAGAGGGCGAGCTTCCTGCAATGCCTGTTGACGAGCTTATCGCTAAGCTTGATGAGGAGATAAAGACTAAGGCTAAGTAATCGGCTTTGTTATACAGACGTTTTATGCGATACCGCACAGGGGGAGTTTCTCTTGTGCGGCGTTGCCGTTTATAAAATATGGGGCGGACAGGATAAAATCCGCTTCGGGAAAGAGGTAATAGATGAAATCAGATATGATCTGGACGCTTGTGGCATTTGCATTCTATTTGGCAGGAATGCTTCTCATAGGTGCTGCATATATGAAGAAAACAAAAAGCTCCGAGGACTTTTTCCTTGGTGGCAGAGGACTTAACGGCTGGGTAGCGGCACTTTCTGCTCAGGCTTCTGATATGTCAGGCTGGATGCTCATGGGTCTGCCTGGCGCTGTTTACGCATTCGGAACGGGGCAGATATGGATAGCTGTAGGTCTGCTTATCGGCACTATACTTAACTGGGCGATAGTTTCGGGCAGACTGAGAAGATACACTATAAGAGCGAACAACTCCTTGACGCTTCCTAAGTATCTTGAAAACAGATTTGAGGACAAGCACAAGATAATGCTTTTGGTATCGTCGGTGGCAATCGTCATATTCTTCCTTGTTTACACAGCGTCTGCTCTTTCGGCAGGCGGAAAGCTTTTCAACTCTATATTCGGTATCGACTACAAGATATGTCTTACTATCGGTGCGGTAGTAATTTTGGGATACACTTTCATGGGTGGATTTATGGCAGTATGTGTAACGGACTTTGTTCAGGGTCTGCTCATGCTGGCAGGAGTTGTGACTATACCTATCATCGCATTTTTCCTTGTTGGAGCAGGAAACGTTATGGACAACATCACCGCAAGCGGTGTTGAGGCACATCATTATCTTAACATATTCAATGATGAAAAGGGTCAGACCCTTTCAGCCATCGACATAATCTCTCAGCTCGGTTGGGCGCTTGGTTATTTCGGTATGCCGCACATTCTGGTAAGATTCATGGCTATAAGCTCTGAAAAAGAGGTAAAAAAGTCAAGAGTCATAGGCTGTGTATGGTGTGCTATATCACTTTGCTTCGCTTGCTTTATAGCTATCGTGGGCAGGGCTTATCTTGTGCCTGCACTTGCAAACAACAAGTCTGAGAATGTTTTCATCGAGATGATACAGAAGGTATTCAACTCCGATATCGGTCTGCCATTCGTCGGCGGAATTTTCCTTTGCGGAATACTGGCTGCCATAATGTCAACGGCTGATTCGCAGCTTCTTGTAACTGCCTCATCGGTATCGGAGGATATTTACCACTCATGTATTGCACCTAAGGCGGAGAGCAAGAAAGTCCTGCTTGTGAGCAGGATAACGGTTCTTGCTGTAGCGGTAGTAGCATACATAATAGCACTTGACCCTAACAGCAGTATAATGGGTCTTGTTTCAAACGCATGGGCAGGACTTGGAGCTTCGTTTGGTCCGATAATACTTATGTCCCTTTATTGGAGGAGAACAAACCTCGCAGGTGCGGCGGCAGGCGTTGCCAGCGGTGCGTTGTCGGTAATAATATGGGATTA
>NZ_FR890755.1:20701-20921 GCF_000435935.1 Ruminococcus sp. CAG:57
ATGGGATTACATACCGCTTATAAACGGACAGACTTTAGGTGACAGGACCGGGCTTTACTCATTGGTAGTAGGTTTTGCGGTAAGTCTTATACTTATCATTATTGTGAGCCTTTGCACAAAGAAGCCGTCCGAGGAAATGCTGAAGGCATTTGATGATGTTAAGAACGGTGTGAACTGCGGTTGTGATGACAATGCGGAGAGGGCTTAGGTTCAGGTGACA
>NZ_FR890756.1:0-2301 GCF_000435935.1 Ruminococcus sp. CAG:57
CTTCAAGGTCGGCGCACAACTCGTCCTTGAAATGATAAAGCCAATTAAGTGAGGTGGACGGTATGAGCAGATACAAGAGCGAACAGACCGCATACAATCAGCTGAAAAAGAAATACGTTCCGTTGTGGAGACTTGATACCAATACCGTGACCGTCACTCACTTCAATGCCGATACGCAGACCGAGGAGAGCAAGACCTACCACACCGACTTCATCAGGTATCATCTTCATTATTCTGACAGCAAATGCCCCGATAGGCTTCGCAGGCTCGTCAACGAGGGTAAGATCATTCAGTACCTTGATGATATGAAACTAAAAGTCAGTGAAGCTATCTTCCGTCAGGTGGAGCATTGGAAGCAGACCGACAGTTGCTATAAGAAAGCTGTCCTCAGCGGTGATGCCGAGAAGATACTCGGTCTGGAGAACTGCTTCGTCTACATGGCGAGAGAAGCTGTGTTTGAGTGTATGGTTTATATTTGAGGATAAACGGCTGTGCCTTCGGGTGCAGCCGTTTTTTGAAAAACAAGTACTATATGAATAAAATCACAACCAATAGAGTATACTTATAATGTAGTAACGTCAGCGTAGCGAGATGATATGCATTCAATTCACTTGGGAATAGGTCGTTTACCCAGTGAATAACGACCAGCAAGGGCAGGACTTGCACGTTACTACTTTTTTGAATATTTATCTTTAGCCCTTTCAATTAGAAGGGGCTTCTTTGCTTTAGGAAAGAATTTGCTTTCCAGTCTGTCTGTATTTTCACGTGTATCATTACGTGTTATAAGCCCATGACGAACAATGCATTGTAAAAGATACGAAGAAACTTTTTCGTTATAATCTTTCTGTAAAGCCAATGCAGATGATACAAATTCATTTGAATCTTGTATTTGCTCCACAAACATCAGATGTTCTAATTGATAGGTTGGGTTTTCTCTATAGTCGAAGAATTCAACGCTGTTCAAAAATTGTACAGTGTTTTTTCCGGCAGCATTCAAAACGGGAATATAGTAAAGGTTCAATAGTAAATCCATTGAATATAGTGCAAATGATGACCTCACTTTTAGATCAATGTCACTTTCTCTCATTTGAGGTTTCTTTGTTGTAAAATATGGATGTGTTTTTAATTCTTTTATGATGTCTTCGTAGTGTTTCTCAATAAAGTTGCACCAAAACATAAATATCCTGTTTGGTAGCGTATACAATAAGCGAATCAGTTCACTCTTTTTATCTTTTTTCAAAAGATGTTCAAAGCAAGGAAGGGATTTTGCGATAATTTGAAGTAAGGACATCATTCGGAACAATTTATTATTATACTCGTCAATAATAGAGTCATCCCAATCATATATATCCCTTATTTTGAACTCTTTTACCATTGATTCCTCTACTGTTTCTTCCGATCTTTCAATTTGTTTCTTTTCTTCTTTTTTATTAATTGATTTTGTATTAACAGATAGTTGATTGGAAGTTTTAATGAACATAGGAACCTTATTAGGTATACTGAATTCATCCCACGATGTATCTTCGACTACTGTTCTATTAATAGAAGACATTATTTGACTTAATATTGAAGTCTCATCAGTTAGATATATAACGAATAAAAGGATATCTGTACAAATGTTTATACAAGCCTTATTTATTACATCTTCCAAGCCAGCAACATCTTTTCTCGCAACGATCTCTTTTGCAACAAAATATGCCAGAATACTTTTGTTTCTAAATCTGTATTCTTCACGACTTTCTTCAGTATCTGATATAATTTTTGCAGTTTTTGCAATGTTGATTATGTCTTCAGTTTCAAGATTATTCCCATATTCAGCATTATATTCTTTAATTATTTTTCCAATCTCACATCTTTTTACAGGATATGCTTTATTAAAATGAATGTAATAGGCTATTTTTCTAAATATTACATACATAAGATCAACTGTAATATTTCTATTCTTAGTATTAGTTTTTAGTGCATCATCAATCTTATTAGTTAGATTTGCTTCAAAAACTTTACTAAAGGCATTAGTGCTTTTATATATAGCTTCACCTACATGATTCATAAAGTTTTCTGCCATTTGAATAATGTAGTATGGCTCTGGCGGAATGATGTTAAGTTGTGTTTTAATAATTCGATCCACTTGCTTAACAATATTCTCAATATTTTGTTCTGATTTGTCATCGGCTTTATCTAACGCTACAGCTCTTATTATTTCTCTGCGCTTATGGCCTACAGGTGCCTTAATCTCAAATTTTGCTATAGTTTCTTTTTCGTCAATATTGATAATAGATGTGTCAAAATCAATTATTCGAG
>NZ_FR890757.1:0-973 GCF_000435935.1 Ruminococcus sp. CAG:57
CTATCTCTCTTTTCTTTTTTCTTAATTTTGTCCAATATCTATTGTAGCACTACAATAGAACACCGCTGAGAGCCTAAAGGCAACCTCAGCGGTGTTTTTTTTACCATTTGCTTTGCTTACGCATACGCTTATTCTGTTTGCGGTCAAGGGGTATATTATTGCTTTCGCTATCACGATTACGCAATATTTCTTCATCAGATATGTAATCTTTGTTGAGCATATTCGTTACAAGTTCCGAAGTATCGTAAAGATTGCGGTACTGGTTACGTTGCAAATGTGTGACCGTGGACGAACACACAGGCGTATATGAATGATTTTCGGAGTACATTTCATACTCCTCTATATCGTACTTATAGCCTGTCATAAGCCGTGTAAAAGGGTGTCTGAAATGTGTTCGGCAGGCGGTAACATCAGCGGTTATATCACGTATCTGCTTGTCTAAGAGGTTAAACCGCTGAACTGTGGCAAGTATCATCATACGGCGCTTTCTGCATTGACACAAATGCTGATAAAGGTTTTTCGGAACACTGTTGCGACCGCCCGAAAAATCTCGGCTGTTGAAGATTGTTCCTATCTCGTCTATCAAGACTAAAGTATTTTTCGGGGCGTTTAAAATATCCTGCGGAGAGTTTAGGGGATAAATCTTTGTATATTCGGGAAAGCCCGAAAGCTTGATATTTGTGACGATATGGAGTTGCGGATACTTACAGCACAGTTTGTACGCCTCAGTCACCATAAGAGAGGTTTTTCCTGCTCCAAACTTGCCAACATACAAATGTATTCCCCAACCTTGAAAAAGCTGTTTCCAGTTGAAGTAAAGGGCTGTAGCCTTATCGTAGGCTACATAAGCCGTGAGGGCAGGCAGACGGACGAAATAATCAAAAATAACCATATTATCACCACTTTCTCGGATTGAAAAATCTTATCATAGCGTTATACAACATCTTCCATAGCAGATAAAGCATTATGCAGT
>NZ_FR890757.1:1076-1664 GCF_000435935.1 Ruminococcus sp. CAG:57
AAATCACAGCCTAAAAGTTTAAGAAGTTGGTAACAGGAATTTTGAACATCATACAACATTATTATCACCGCCCTTTTCAAGTTCCTGTTGGTCTACATACCGCTCAATAAGCTTTTGGCGAGGCAGGCTCATTTGTGTATCAAGCTTAAACCGCTTGATGTCAGAAATAAACACAACCACACCGCAGAGGGCAGAGAATATAAGGACAACACAAAGTATTATCACAAAAAATTTGAGTATAACTAACATATCAATATCCTTTCTTGTTGTAATGCCATAGAATAAGCATTATTATGAAACATAAAAATAAATATACTGAGAGATCTAACATATTAATCACCAAAAAGGTACTGTAAGAGGGCAATAGAGCAGGAAATGACAAAAAGTCCAAATATAACAGAACCTATTGTAAAATTATAAGAGCCAAGTTGGAGACGAAAAGCGAATATCTTGTAAAGATGTTCGTATATAACGTGCATAAGTTCAAAGAAATCCATACAAACACCCCTTACTTTACTACCCATTTAACTAAACAAATTGCTAACATGATAGTAAAAAATGCAATAAGTATGGTTATAAATATAGGGG
>NZ_FR890758.1:0-29344 GCF_000435935.1 Ruminococcus sp. CAG:57
CGCTCTCGTTCTGCTCGCTCTCGTTCTGCTCGCTCTAAACGCATGGCGGCGTAATCCGAGATGAGGTATCCCGACCCGAATATTGCTTTTTTTTGCAAAAGTTGAGCATCAAGGGCACGAACACGAAGGCTTTCAGATTTTCTGATTTCAAAGTCAATGCCAGCCTTTGAAAGTCGATTGATTTCAGCCGCTGTTGCAACGCTTTTCGGGTATTCATACTTCGGCATTGTTTTAGTTTTCTCTTTTCTGCTAGCATCATTACAGCTTTTTAAAATCTTATAAAGGCGTGGGGCGGTGCGAACCCGAATGTCGCTATCATCAAGATTTGTTACAAACGACGTGCTAACGACTGCCCCATTTTCATATGTTACAGCTACACCAACCGGAATTGCTGTACAGTGTTCTGTCGCTCCTGAAAATAGAGTGAGAGCAGGTGCAAACAAAAAAAATTTTATGTTTCTTTCGATATAAAAGCGTAAAATCTTGCTGAGAATGCTGAATGGCGGATTATCAACTACGATCTTACCTGTATAGTCAAACGTTTCATAATCGCCACCGGGATAGAATGGTCTACAAAAAGCATCACGATTTATGCCATATTCTGTGCAGACCCAATCAGCCACGCCATCGTAAATCAGTGGCGGTGTGTAACAGTCATCAGTGGTTTTTTTGGGCTTAAATTTTTCAACGAATTGCTCGTATGTTTCACCTTTCATTTTGTTCCTTCCTTATATCAAACTTTCAAATTCTTCCTGTCGATTATAATAGACCACATATGCGTCTAGCAACGCCGCAAGTCCGTCTATTCTCTGTGTTCGGTCAGATTTCTTACACGGCTGAATGTTGCCGTTGACGTCCGTCTTGACAGCCGTATTCAGAAAACACCATTTGTCAATCGGGTTGTTGTCATAAACGATGTTGTGTCGCTGAAATTCAGCTTTCAGATTCTTCATCGGGTCAGACAACGTGATAACGCCCTGGCGCACAGGTACTAAAACGCCCTTGCCGAACTCTTCTTCAAACGCTTTTATCAGCTCGTCCGAAACGTGCCAAGGGTCATAGCCGATAGCCAAAGGATAGATGTCTTCCTTATCTCTCAGTTCCAAAAACCAGTCTAGGATAACACGCTTGTTGACCTTGTTTCCCTCACACGTCCTCAGCAGACCTTGCGATTTCCACAGTTCATACGGCACACTATCTCGTCCACGTCTGTCGCCCTTTTCAGCGTCAGCGTCAAGAACGGCTTGTGGTATCCAGTACATAGATTTTATATACAACCTATCATCATCAGGCTTTTTGCAGATAGCCTTTGCGGCATTCAGGTCTATATAATCAGCAGCGTCAAAACCGCCAATGAAATATCTGAACGGATAGTCCACGACAGTTTCTTCATTGTTCAGCTCGTCCCATCTCAGCCAGCCGCTTTCGGTATTTTGCGGAAGGTTGAAATCCTTGACCATAACTGTTGCCTTGAAACTAGGATCATCTTTGGCTTTTTGCACCATTTGGCGCAGATAGTCGGTTGATTTTATCGTGCCCAGCCCAGGGTTTGCTTTTATCCAACATTCTTCCTTGTCCCATTCGTCGGGACTATCCAACTCATAGATAAACGGCAGAAACCTGTTATTATTTTCCGTCAGCCGTCCATATAGCAAATTATTTGCATACTCGTATTGGGCGTCAAAAATGCCGCCACGGACGAAGCCGTTTGTTGTAATGCAAAATAAAATGGGCTGCTGTCTAGCGCCCATTGCTTGTTTTATCAAATCATATAGATCTCGATTTTTAATCGCCGCCAATTCGTCGATAACACCGCAGTGAACGTCCAAACCGTCAAGGCTGTTTGAGTTGCTCGCAAGGGCTTTTATAAATCCCATGTTCAATGGGAAGTACAAATCGGCTGCACGTTTGCGAATATGCTTGCTCAGCAATGGCGATTGTTTTATCATTTTATAGCAGGCGTTGAAACCTAGCTTTGCCTGGTCTAGCATTGTGGCGATGTTATATATCTGCGGTGAACCCTCTCCGTCATTGACCAGCATATCATTTTCGACCGCCGCAGTTTCCGTTGTCTTGCCGTTCTTTCGACCTTCGATTATCAGGCATTCGTTATACTGGCGTAGGTTGTTATCGTCAACAAAACCGAATAATGCTTGCAATCTCGCTTTTTGAAAAAGTTCTAACTTCAACGGCTGACCTAGTTTTCCAGACGGCTGCTTACAGAATTTTTCTATAAAATCCGTGTGTCGTGTTGCAATAGCTTCGTCAAAATGAAATTCATCAGGGCTTGCAAATCTGTTCAGCAGCATTTCCGAAACCTTTTTCATTTTTTCACACGCAACGATATTTCCGTCATAAATGCCAGTAAAATATTTTTCAAATTCCGTCAACGCTTTGCACCGCCTAGAAATTCCAACAGTTCGTCGCCCTCAGATTTTTGCAGGCTGTCAAGGATAATATCTTCAACTGTCTTAGCCATTGCATTGTACTTTCCAATCAGTGCTGCATACGCTTTACTTGCTGGGTGCTCTGTCTTGACAGTAAAACCATTGCCGTTTGTTGCTTCGATGATTGCGCCCTCTGCTTTTATCTTTTTCTGATATTCACTAAGCAGATCCTCCATGTACTCCAGCTGATCTAATAGCTTTATGCCCAGTTCTCTTTTAGCTGGTTCACAACTATCCACGGCTTTTCGCAGCTCGCTCAAATTCTTTTTGGTTTTTGCCATTGTCAGATTACACCCCCTTATGCGATTTTATCGTGCGTAAAAAATGACCTTTGCCCCCTCGGTATCTTAGGAAAAATTTCAGTCCAAATTTGAGGGGGGCATGGGCATACCCGATGCGTCAAATTCACATTTTGTTAATTTTTTAGGCGATTTTTGGTAGAAATGACCCTCGAAGTTATCATGACATTTTTTGCATACAAATTCGAGATTGGCATGGTTTAATGATACCTCAGGGTCACGAATGTTTGCTGGTGTCAACAATGTTCGGTGATGAACGATATATCCAGCACGTTCATGACATTCTTCGCAAAGACCGCCGTCGATTAATATACGTTTGTCAATGTAAGATTGGCGACACTTCTTCCATGCCGCTGAGCGGTAAAATGAATATGCAAAGTCTTTCATAGTGCCGCCCCCATAAAATAAAAAAATGCCACACATGGGACACATTGCTAAGAGGTGTGTGTGGCTGATTGGTATCGGTGTCAACATCATCGCAGTATCGACCGATATATCCGCCATAGCTAATGCCATAGCGGAAGTCAGGAGATCTAAAACAAAAAGAAGTAAAAAACATGGAGCAGGTTAAGTGATGGCGCACCGCCCCTGCACATTGCCTGAGGGCTAGCCACTCAGGCGTAAAGTATAAGGTTGGCTTTTATTGAGGAGATAGCCAACTGACCTTTCGCCCTATCGGGCTATTATACAGTATAGCAGATTAATAACTGCATTTCACTGCATTTCACTGCACTCTTTCGGAACGATGATATGTTTCAGGGCTTCGCCGTGAATTTTATAAATTGTTCGTTCTGAATAGTTCATATAGTCAGTGATTCCCATTATGTATTCACCATTTTCTTTGTCGAATTTCCCCACCCAGCGCTGATAAAAAAGATACCGCCTTTCAAGAACTTCTCGCTGATCTGCGTCTGCCACTGCGTCAATGGATTGTTCAATTTGCAAACGTTTGTCAATCAGTATCAGCGCCAGTTCCTGCTGTCTGCGTTCGTATTCTGCTATGCGTTCTATGGTACTTGACATCTTGTCGCCATTGCAACTACCATGACTAGCACCTGCGCTTTCGTATGATATGCCAGCATATTCTAGTTGTGACCGCAGTTTTTTGACCTTGTTTTCAATGATTTTCACACGCCTTTCAATTTTATAGGCGTTCTGCAAATATTCTTTCGCTGTCATTTCAACCGCCTTTCTGCACCCTGTCAGTCATTTCCGTTGATATCAGTTCCGACAGGTCAATGCCGTATGTCTCTTTCAGATAGCTGGCGTTGTTATCGTTGTCAAATTCAGCCGTGTCCATGATGTCAAACGTACTATTTACTGCGTCGATAAATGCACGCAGGCGCTTGCCTTTCCAGCCGTACCACTTATCTAGCGTCCACAAAACAGTCGCCATTATCTGTTCTGTGATATCCTGCATAATTTCGCCTTGCAGTTCGCTATATCTTTTTTGCATTTCCTTTGCGACCTCTTTCTTAATGTCGCTTTGTTTGACGATGTTCGTTCGTGCTTTCATGGCATTTCACCAGCTTTCAGAAATTCAGGGGTGTCAAAAATATTTCCGATAATTTCGCACATATAAAAATCGCTAGGGCATATGTTTGACGTGTCACTTTCTCCGAAAAATCCAGCCTCAGGGTCAAATTTAATTTCAAAAACCTTTTTGTCAATATGTTTTGAAATGTTTCTGTCGCACAGGCAGAGATCCCCCTCAAAAATCTTATTGCCGTTCACGTCTGTCAATCCTGTGTACTGACCGACAGTTTCAGGGTCAACCGAATATGTTATCGGGATTGTGTCAACAAACTGTTTGTCATTGGAATCATCGATTACCAGATTGTCGCAAATAATGTGTTCAAAATCAGCACCCTTGCCCTTGAAATATGGACGCTTTCTGACAACGTAATACCCACTTACCCATTCGTCATTGGCAATGCGCTTGCCACGAAATAATATTTCACGCATCGTTGATTACCTCCAAATCAATATTCTCACACAATTATAACACTACGCTTCGTTGCCAACTTGTCTGTGTGGTTTTCCTGGTATCCACACCTGTTCCCTACAAGCAAAGCAAATGCCATCGTCTTTCCATTCGCCGTTTCCATATTTGCAAGTCTCGCACATGGGCATTGCTATCATTTTTGCTCCGCATGACGGACAGAAGTCTGTGATACTTCTTGCATCTGTACTCTGCCCACGGCGGTATCTTGCAAACGGCATCCACATACCGCAATGTGTACATTGTGGCGTGTCATAATCATATACTCTCCATTCAGCCATTCCGATAACCTCAATCCATTCTTGCTCCGCAAAGTGGACAATAAATCGGGAACGTATCGCCGCATATTTCTTCTAAATCGCTTGCATAATATTCTGTTTTACATTCACTACATCTTGTACAGCCGTTTTCATACATTAATTCTGTGCTTTCCCACTTTCCGTGCCTTGCTTCCTGCACGTCTGCGGTAGGTTGTTCGTTGATTATATCAGCGATGCTGCTGTTATCACCCAGAATGCCTGTTATGCCTTTTTTGTATATCGGCATACACGCCGCCGATAGTTCGTTAATCAGATTGTCTGCGTCGATATATTTTGTCATCTTTATACCTCCAAATCATCAAATGTCAGCTGGTTGAAATCTTCGCCTAGCCACCAGCGAAAAACGTCTTGGCCTGTTTGCCATGACATTTTAGCATCTTTTCCAAGCTGCTTTTTACGTTCTAGCATTCTATCAAATGCCGTTATATAATTTTGTTTGTATTTCGGATATCGTTCAAATTCAACGTATCTATGTTTTCCTGCCATAGGACAGCCAATGCAACCTATACGATTAAAACCGCATTCATACAGCGGATTTGATTTGCAACCATAGTAGCCCAAAAAATCCCACACTTCGTCGTCAGACCAATCGACTATAGGGTTTACCATAGTTTTCGTAGTGCGATAGCAGTGTTCAACCAACCTACGATTTTTGTCATTATCATCATTAAAAATGATTCCGCCCTGATACGTTTGTTGATATTCTGTGCCTATTTCATCAGCTATTTTCATCGTTGATTTAGGTTTCCCGATAATTTTAACAACGTCCGCTGATTCTCTGCGACGTCCACTTTCAGACCACCTAACGCCAGTAATAACAACACGTCCTGTGCCGCCACGTTCTTTTAATTCGCTACAGCAATAACGTGCAATGCGTGTCGGTGGCATTAGCTTCTTGACAATCAGATTCCACATTGTAATGTGATTGCCGTTCTTGTCATACGCCTTGTCAATTCTGACATCTGGCAGAGATTGAACATATCTAACAGTTTCGGGCGCATCAATGGTTGTCAGATTATGTACTGCTTCAAACTTAACTCCAGCAAGTTGTGCCAAGACTTTGATACAATCGCTATCTTTTCCACCGCTATACGCTAAATAATATCCGTCCGCAGGTTCAAACGCTTTCAGACGTTCGATAGCCTTTTGTTCTTTTGCACTATCCATATAGCCTCCTAAAAAGTTACTGTCACATTCAACACTGCCGCCGCTATCCAGTAGACGGCTTTCTTGTAATCCTTTTGCACGGCGTATATAATTGCCGCTCCCACGTCCAGCAAAATCAGCAGAAGCGGAAAAATGTATTCGGGTTTGATTTTTACCATGTTATTCCTCCTCACTTCCCCATTGTTCAGCCATTGCTTGTGCTATGCCTGAAAATGTTTTGGATTTTGTCTTGCTGTCACGAAACGGCATTCCGCAGTTTGTGCGCGCAGTGCCGTCCGACTTTTTGCTACCGCCTGACACCCATGAACATATGGGTTTAACAACATTTGTCGGTGTCAATTTAGGCAGATTTTTCAGCCACAAACACGTTTTCTTACTGTATGGGTGTCCGTATTCATACGGCTGTATAATCTGCGTGTATTTTGGCAATCGATATACTCCAGACGGGATTGGATTTTCAACAGCTATTTTTTCAACAGGTGCATGAATAAATTTCAGGAAAAATTCTTTTGCGTCTTGTCCATTTTCAAATCTTTCAAGATCAATGTATCTTTTTTCATTAATTTTTTTGTACAGCCGTACTGCCCCTGCGTTGCTAAGATATGTGCACGGTGGGTGAGCTATCAGCAAATCCCATTTGCCAATCGTGTGTGCCTGTCCGTCGCAAGTTGTGAAGTTTGCATTGCCGTTGATAACGGCCAGAGCATCGCCTAAGATATGCCACTCAGGGTGACCGCCTGAACACATCTGAATGTCGCAGCTGTATGCTTCGTGCCCTTTTGCACGAAATGCCTTGCAGACCTCTTGTGACTCTTCGCACGCTATTAATACCTTCATTTTATCCCTCCTCAAACTCAGGACACTCAGTCACAGTATATGAATGCAACGTGCCTTTCTGCCCTTCGTAAACCCTATGACCGCGCGTCTTCCAACCGGCAACAGGTTGTCTGTCCATCGACCAGCTGCACCCTGTTATCTGTTCACCTGTCAGCTTGTCACTCTTTGGCACTGCGTGTTTGCAGTACCAACAAAGCGTCGTAGCAGCACTGCATTTCACAGCCTCTATCTTGTCCTTGAACACTTCGCAGATAGTGTGCTGATAGTTGACTACTCTCGGGCAAAGTCCCTGTCTCACACCATATTTACACAGCCCATATTTTCCGTTCTTTCTGCCGCAGTTGTCAGGTGACTTCTCGAAATATTTGCAGCTGGTGCAGAATTTATTGTTACCCATGCTCTTCGTCCTCCTCATACGGACCTAGCCCTGACAGCACATCGAACATATGCTTGATAAATTCTATCAGCTCTTCACGGCTTTTCTTTTCAAATTCCGCATAAGGTCTGATGAATTTTTCCATTTCACGCATAACACGTACACTGTCATTGAATGCCGCTATCACGTTTTCGTTAGGTTCGCTCCGCTTTATCTGCTTGTCCAGTTTCTGTGTCAAGGCGCTCTTGGCTTTTGCTGCCTGCTCTGCAGGAATGTTGTTCAGTGTGGCGGTTTTGTACAGATAGTACATAGCCAGCCAATATATCTCATCAAAAATATTGCTATCGTTCGGTAGTTCTTCACCACGATATGCTAGCTTGTCAATCTCTGTTCTTTCCATTTGTACACCTCGTCAGCAAGCCCCACAAAGGCTTTTTGCATTTTTTGTTTCGCCGTTCAGAATGTCGCAAACCTTTTGTGCAATTTCTGTTGTTGGAAAATAAACGCATGGTTTTCTATCCGCAGCAAGACAACCACCAACATAGTATGTACTGTCTTTCGTACCATAAAAAACGTAGTATTTTCTTGCATTGTCCTGCCAATCAGGTACATAGTCAGGACAATAGGTATCGTGTAACCTTTCCAGTTTCAGTAAAAGGTTGATTTTATCAGCAACTTCTTCGGCACGTTTTCTTGTGTGGAAATAGTTGTTGTTTTCAAAAGATGCTTTATCCAAAAAATGATCTGTTTCTAGTGTGTAGACAGCTCCAAAACGAGCCGTATTGAATTTACCTATGCAGTAGTATTCCTGTCCGTTTCCAACTCGCTTGAACTCTGGCTCTTCCTCGACCTTTGGAATTTCAATTCCTTTCAATCTTGCATAGGCGATAGCAACACCTGTGTCATAGTCAAATGTATCTTGTGGGTAACATTTTGCAATAGCGGATTTAACGGCTGTTGTGTCATAAACAATAACCACGTCACTGCAACCACTGTACGCAATCGCCTGCTTATCTTTTTGAAAATCTCTGTATGTCTTTTTGACCCACTGTTTAAATTCTTTCTTGTTCATTTTTTATTCCTCCTCATTTTTTTAGAACGGCGGCAAATCTTCGTCCTCAGCCGTGTCAACATCTTTGAAGCAGCCGTAGATCCTGCCCCATTCAGCATTGTTACAGCCGATACGTTTACAAATCTGGCTGTAGGCGACCTTGATGTTGTCTGCCACGTTGCCTGTCAATCGGTTTTTTACAATGGCAATTTTGCTTTGAAAATCGTCTTTGTCGTCGTCGCTATTTTTGCTATATGTTAAAACCAAATCAACTCTATTTGTGATGTCGCCCGAACCGCTGACACTATCCGCATTCAGTTCAATGCCGTCGGCGGTTTTGCGTGGGTGCGCTATCAGTATGATAGCTACGTTATATTTAACCGCTATGTATTTAACGGCGTTTACAAAATCGGACTGCGCCCGATACAATTCTTTGCTGAGGTCAACGTCCAGTGCCGTCATGAGGTTGTCAATTAGTATCAGTTTGACATTAAATCTGCGGATAGCCGTTTCAATCGTACCCAACAATGATATCTTGCCGTCACGTTTCGCATTATCGCCGTCAAGTTTAATTTCAGCCGTCACAGCCGTGTTGTCAAATATGTACGCCCTATCATCATACCAGCGGTTGATTTTATCGACCACATCATCAGGAATGTCATAGGTCTCGTCACCATATTCGTTAACCGAACGCAAGACGTTTTGTTTTCCTGCAATTTGGAGATCCAGCCAGCGTTTGAAATGGTAGTCAGGCAATTCGCCCGAATAAACGAAAATCGAATACGGATTGCCGTCAAGGTCTGATTGGTCTAGTGCATTTGCAATTATCTGTGACGCCAGCGTTGATTTACCCTCGCCACGCTTGCCCGTGATAACCACTACCTGCCCCATATAGATACCGCCGATATATCGGTCAACATCGTATATGCCAGTTCTGATATGCTCCTGCTTATCCAGATTTACCGCCTTGACCTGCGATAATTTTTTGACAGCCGTGACAGGTATTTCTTCGGCGTTGTTCACAGCGTCGCATATCGCTTTACAGCCGTATTTCTGTAGGATTGCATTTGCGTCCTTTTCGCCCAAATAGTCTTGTGCCCTGACAACTTTCAATTTTTTGTGTGGAAATGACGTAGTAAACTGGTCAACAAGTGTTACATGGCCGTGTTCATGGTCTCCGAAAATTACAATTTCGTCGAAGCTGTCAACGAAATCATAGCAGAACGGCACCCATGTTTTATTGCTCTGTCCGCCTGGTACAGATACCACATTATCTATCTGACAATCTGCCACCGACAGACTATCAATCTGTCCCTCCGTGACTATCAGCCTATCATGCTTTTCCGTGCATCGGTTCATTCCAAACAATATCGGTTTTGTGTTCTTTTCAAACCACTCTTTTTGATTGTCTCTGCCCTTGACAAAATCTGTCTTGCGGTATTTGACCGAAGTCAACACGTTGTTTTCATCAAAAAATGGAAACATCAGCAGATTGTCACGTTTATCGCCGACAGTGATATTGTATTTTCGTGTGGTGATCTCCGAAATTCCCCTTGACCGCAGGTATTCAACCGCCTTGTCACGGGTGACTATCTTCACTGGCGGTAACGTGCGGTATTTCTTTTTCTGTTCATCGTCAAATTCCAACGGATAGTTGAAATCTCTTGCAAGCTGTACGAAATGACCTGTCATGCCACAACTGCTACGAAAACACTTGAATGCTCCCGTGTCAAGATTTACAGAAAATGTATCTTTGTCATGACCGCCCCCATTGCAGTACGGACAGTATTTGAAATACAGCTCACGCCCCTTGCGGTGCGTTTCTGCATTTAATGCCACAGCCAGACCGACCACATCATCATCACGCATTGTATATCCCATGTTTTTTCACCTCACTCAAAAATCTGTCCTGCCTGGATTGTCCGTCCGTCTGCCGTTTGTGTGCGCTGCGGGAGCAGCATATATTTCTTTATCTTTGTTATACTTTGTTGCTTTCTTTTCATTGGTGCCCTTAGCCTGCCCACAGCCTGCCCCTTGCCTGCCCTTAGCCTGCCCGACACTCTGCCGCTTGTCTTGATATTTGTCATAGCAAACCACGGTATAAACGCTATATCGTGGATATTTTGAGACTGCCACTTCCCCTGTCTCAATTAGATGTTTTATTGCTGTCCTTACGCTTTTTATTGACAAACCCGTGCTTTTGGCAATGCTTGGATAACTTGTAGCTATCTGCCCACGCTGAATTGTGATGTTTTCAAAATCATGCGGTTCATAATTTGCCTGCAAAATCAGATATAAAAACACTACCAATGTGTTCGGTTCACGAAACCAACGCCATGTGCATATTTTTCGTTCTAGTGTTATAAATCCATTTTCTAGCATTTAATCACCACCCAATTTCTGAAGATAATCTCGCAAAGCGTAGTATAGTATCGCTTTTATCAGTGTGCCACTCTCTTGTTTCCGACACGCTATGATCGTAATGTTATATCGTGCCTGCCATGAACAGAACGTTGCCAATAGTGCCTTCGGTGGCATTTTACTGCGGTAGTTGTGTAGCAGGATATTTTCCCACAATCTATCATCTTCGACCATTAAAAACACCTTTGCATGGTCTTCAACCGACCGTTTGAATTCACGGTCAAAACGCTCTCGCCCTTTCGTGAAATTGCCCACGATTTCGTCCAAATTCGCCTTGCGCTCAATAACAACGCTCTGAGCAAGGCTTACAGGCTCGCTATTAGGTTTTACGGCTTCGCAAGTATAATCACCATAGTTTAATTTGTGTTGCGTATATGGCGTTTCTGTGGCTTTTAGAGCCTTTTCAATATGTCCCCACTTTTGCTCTCGGCTATCAACGACAACCGAGAACGTTTTAAGTGTGGCGTCAATATCTATCGGGTGCATCAGAATGGCACTGCGTCATTGCCTGCGTTGATTTCAACGAAATCAGACAGATTAGCGTTCGGGTCAAAACTGTCATTGTTGGCTGTTGACGGCTTGTTTTTCAGCTCTTCACGCTTCGGAATCGTGAAGTTACCACTGCGGATATCGTTTGCAGGCACGAAGCGCTTGCATTGCGTAAACCAGCCTGTTTTGCCGTCCTTTTCCCACTCTTTTTCGTTAAAAAGGGCGCCCACAAGCTTGCCTTTGAGAACGTTCTCGTCCCAATCTCTTTCACAGTCGATATGTAGATTTGCATTTGAATTCTCAAACGCCTGTATCTGAGATTTGAAGTAGCCCAGCGACTTCTTGAACTTGGTCTCATCACCCGTGTTATGCGGTATGCTCAGGCGCATTGAACCCTTCCACTTCTTGTTCTCCCACTCGTCAGGGGTAGCCTTATACAGCTTGTCAAAAAAGCCCTCGAACTCACCCTCTGCGATGTCAAACTGGATTGCTAGTCTGCTACCCCAATCAGTGGGTTCAACTTTGACGTTGAGAATTTTCAGCACATATCCGCCTGGCTGGAGCTTTGGCAGCTCTGAAAAACTTGTTGCCTCTGCCTGCTTATATCCTGTAATTCCTATCATTTACTTTTCCTCGCTTTCTATATCGTTTGGAGTTAAATTCCAATACTCTCTGATTTTGGTGTCTACGAATTTTAAATCATTTTCGATTTCATCGTCAAACATATCTTCGGGCGATTTCGCAGTAGAAATGCCTCTCGACTGCGTGATGAAATAGTGATGATTTTCGTCAGCCGTGCAGAACAGCACGATTGAAAACAGCCCTTCAACTGTCAACTGATTATCCAGCATTTTGCCGATAGTTTTGGCTTTGTACTTGCCCCCGTCGGTTAGTTCGACGTGGTGCAAAAAGTACACGATTACGTCTGACGGCAGGTCATTTATAACAAATTCTATCAGCCGTTCAAAACTGACCGCCATATCAGTGAATTTTCCATACCCTAGTTCTTTTGCCTTGTCGAAACTATCGAAGGCCATGAGATACTGGCTATCATCAATGGCAAATGCCTTTGATTTCGATTGAAACATAGCCGCCTTGATAACATCATAACGGCTTTTGCCTTTGTTGGCTTTTACAAGTTTTGCCACTGAAAGCGTCGCAAGGCCATTGTTCTTGAACGGCAGCGGCTTGCCAGCGACGTTAAAAATGCTTATCTCGCCTGGCTTGAAATTTTTGAGGGAACGGCTCTTACCGCTACCACTTTCACCCTCGATTAGAACTGGTAGTCCCATGTTTTATTCCTCCTCTTTGATTTCTAGTGGGCATTGAGCGCCCACGAATGTGTCTGGTAAAAATACGATTTCGTCAGTCAGATTGCACCGACCAGAACGGCGGCTGAAAAATCTGCAATACTTGCAGGCGGCGTATGTAACACCTTTGTTGTCAACAGGGAACGCGGTTTCAACTACCGCATAGCCCCTGACATATTTCTGAACGCCGTTTTCAAAACTTGCGCTCATAACAGGTTCAGATCCTCCTCGTCATACTCGACCCCTGCCAGCTCGGCAAGGTCATAGATTGAAATATCGTCATTTTGGTTGATTTCTTCAATCAGGATTTCACGAAAACAGTCCTTGCAATAGTCCTTGCCCTGGTAGCAGAAAACATTTTCAATTGCAAGGTCTAGTTCGTCCCTGCATTTGTCACATTGGACTACAGTGTAATTGCGGTCTCTGCCACAACATCTGCACCCGTCAGGACAGCCGACACAATCATTAGCCGTGTAACGCATTAAAATCACCGCCCATATATTTGAAAAATGCGATATTTTTGTATATGAAATACGATTCAATTCCGTTTTCCAGCACCTCAGCTCCGACCTCTTTCGCTACGGCATGAATGTCAGGTGGAAATATCTGAACACCCGATATTGCTCCGTCAAACGTCCACACGTCGCCTATCATCATAGGGTAAACGCCTTCGGTAACAGTGCCACATTCTTGCGTTTTTTTCATTTTTAGCTCCGTTAATGCCATGACGACCATATCGTCAAGCCTTTCTTTTACTGTCATGCTTTCGACCTCTCCTTTCTAGTATCGCTGGCTCTGCCAGCTTGAAATCTCTGCAGGGTAGCGCCTGCTACTCTCCAAACAGCCTTTTAGGTGCTTGCAATCCAAACATGAATAGCTAGTCACTTTGCCCGCCTCTCAACCTCTTGATGTTGTCCTTGAACGCCTCAATATATCCTGTCAGGAATTCGTTTGGATAATCGTCAAGGGCTATTTTTGCCATTTCCTCTATTCCCTCTTGACAAATGTCAAGAAGTGTGCTATCGTTAAGGTGTATGTTATCGGTATCTTCTTTTACAGATACCTCCGAGCTTGTGCCTGTTGCCGCAGGTGCAGGCTCGTTTTTTGTATTGTTTGCTATGTATTCTGAAAATTTTATGACACATTTTTCAAATCCTATTCCTAAAACTGTAAACGGGCAGGTGTCGCAACTCTTTGCTGTGCAGCAAAGTGCCGCCTCTACAATTTCCTCGTCAGTGAATTTTTTATTCATTTTCAATTTCCTCCCATTCAAAACGACCTTTCCCGCTGTTACGCCACTGACCGATACCTCTCAGCCTGCCGTAATCCAACCACTCTCTTACGGCTGTTTCCATATCGTCTTTCAAAATCTGGATTGTGAATTCAACTGTCGCCCCTGCAGGAACTGTCTCAGAGTGTGCCAGTGCAACACGTTCGCCCTGTGGCGTGCTTGCTCTCAACGGCCTCTGGCACTCGCCAATGCCGCCCTTGAATTCGTATGGTATCTTGCGCTCCTCGACGAAGATAAGTCCGTCAATCTCTTTCTTGTACGCCTTGATTTTGGAGCTTGCCGTGCCTGATACCTTTTTCAAAACGCCGCAAGCGTCCTTGAAAAATCCCTTGACCTGATAATCCCATAGAAATGGTGTGCCGTCTTCCAGTGTCGGGAACACCGTCATAGATTTTTCGACCACTTCCGCTACACCAAGTGCGGCTATCTCTTCCTCACGGCTCTTTGCGTCAGGGGCTTTCGATGCGATGTACTCATCGTGAATTGTGGTTGTTGCGTTTGCCGTTCCCAGAATCTCTTCGGTGAACGTCAACTTTACTTTGATTTTTTTCATGTTTTTGACCTCCGTTACGTTAAATTTATTTTTTCTTGCTTTTCGACGCCATACTGTGCCGAACTACGCCTTTGCTAGTCACTGCAGTTCCTTTGCTAATCACTGCTATGCCCTTGCGTCGCTATGCTTCTCAATGCCTTTGCTAATCAATGCCATGCTATGCCTTTGCCTCTCGTTGCGTGTCAAAACTTCGCCTCGCCTTTGCTTGTCGGAACTTAGCTTTGCCGTAGCCAATGCTATTCATAGCAAATCCGTTGCATTGCGAATCTAAACTCTGCCATCGCTGTTTTCGTCACGGCTATCATCATCATCGCAGCTACTACGTTCATGTTTCCATTGGTGCTGGTCTATGATACATGCTATGAACAGTATCACAGCATAAAAAACTGTCAGTATCACGATTGCTGCGCCGATTATTGCGGTTATAAACATACCCTCTGACACTTTACCACTTTCCTTTCGTCTGTATCTCGACCTTGACAACAGGCTTTGAAGCTTCCTTGATCGCCTGCTCCAGTTCCTCACGGATTGCGGTTTCGGCTGTCTCCTTGATGTTTCGATATAGTCCGTAGACCGCCAGTGCGAATAGCGCCACACATAACGCTATTGCAGCCACGAATCTGACGATCTCCAGTGTTGCTATCATGCTGGTCATTTTCTTATGCTCCTTTCCTTGCAGTATTCTGCAAAGATTTCTTCGGGGTTCGCCCCGATTATCTTGCAGTACGTCACGATTTGTTCAGCATTCATGGTGCCGAACTGCCGTTCCCACCTGCTTACGGCTGTCTGTGCCATGTTCAGCCGTTTTGCGATTTTTGCCTGTGTAATATCGTTGTCGGCTCTGATAGATTTCAGCCGTTTGGATATCACGTCATTGGCTGTCATTTTCTTTGCAGGCATTGTTTTCACCCCCATTATTCGGCATGAACATCACGTGTAAGATAGTCCAGCGTAACGTTCAGCCATTTGGCTATCTGTAGAAGTACCGACGCTGGCATATCGTTTTTGTCCTGCCATTTGGACCATGTTCTGCGGTCTATTTCGATAGTCTTCGCAAGGTCCTGCTGGGTGAGATGTCTGCGTCTCAATTCACCATTGATGTTGTCAAATATCGTTGTCTTTTCAGCCATTTGTTACACCTCCGTTTTCATTTTGAATTTTCGTACTCGTTCTGAGTACATTATCATTATATACTCATTTTGGGCATTTGTCAACCCCAAATTGAGTACAAATATGTACAAATTTGAGATTATATTTTTGTACAAAATACTCATTTTGAAAATAATGCGCCCTATTTTCATTGACAAATTCCCATAATGGGTATATAATATATAGTAGGAGGTGATAAGAATGTTTGACAACCGCCTGAAAAAGCTGAGAATGGCGAAAAACCTCACACAAGAGGAAGTTGCAAAAGCCTTAGGCTTGCCGAAAACAACTTACTGCAACTACGAACGTGATGAGAGAGAGCCGTCAGCAATGACACTTTTGAAGATCTCAGCATACTTTGGCGTGTCCCTCGATTATCTTTGCGGAAACGAGGGCGAAAAAAATTCCCCGCCACCACAAAGTGACGAGGAAGCCAAGATTATCGACGCATTAAAGGTTCTTGAAGATAGCGAAATCAAAGACCTTGACAAATATGTCGATTTTCTCCTATTCAAGAGAGGGCTGCTTTAAGCAGCTCTTTTCTTTTTCTGCTCTTATTTTTTCCCACAATTCGGGGTGCTGTAGTATGTAAATCTTGTGGGCTAGTCTTTTTTCAAATTCTGTTCGTTCTTCTTTCGTCATTATTTTCTCCTCCTATGATTTATAGAACGTATGTTCGATAAGCCTATTATATACCATGTAATCACGGCTGTCAATACCCTTTTTATGTACTGTCCGAAAAATCGGACTAGAATAAAAAGACGTCAAAAAGTATTGCAAAATATGCGTTAAAATGCTATAATATACATGAAACACACATATATAGGCTATGTGTAAATCATAGCATTTTTATGACATAAAATGCAAGCGTGTTTATAATATCGAACATTATTTGTTGAAACTGAACAAATCGTCAAGCCCACATTTTAGCGATTTTGCCAATAAAACAGCCGTTGAAATGCGTGGGTCAACGTTATAGTGTTCTATTTGGTCTATTTCAGAAAAGCTAACGCCTGAAATTTCGGACAGTTGGCGCAGTGTCAGACGTTGTGTGCGACGTATATCACGCAGATGTGTTTCGTATATCACATATATCACCTCTGTGGCTAGTGTGCCCACAGGAGCCGTGATTATCAGAAAAGGGGTAGAAAACATGGGATTACGTTTTAGAAAATCAATTAAACTTGGCGGCGGTGCGAGATTAAACATCGGCAAGAAATCTGTCGGTATGAGTGTCGGTGGAAAGGGCGCACGATACAGTGTCAACAGTTCAGGGCGACGCACAAAGTCTGTCGGTATACCAGGCACAGGGCTGTCATATGTATCAACGTCTGGCGGCAGGAAGTCGTCAAGCCGTAGGTCTCACGGCCGTAAGACGAGTGGCACGTCAAAGGGCGGTTGCCTGATGATGATAGTTGCGTTCTGCACTATATCGGTCATAGTCTACGGAATAGCGCACCTGTTCGGCTATAGGCGGCCGACAAAGGTTGAATGGACTAATGACAACTATTCTATCGCACTGAATGACTATAATCGTGACTATAGCCACATAATCTATTTGCGAATCACAGGTGAAACCGATGCAGAGGACGTTGACCCGAAAGATATCAAAATTAAAATCAGCAATCCTGACGTTTGTCAGTTAGAATATGATGATAGCGGTGCATATGTCACCTATGACGTGAAACCCATAAAGGACGGTTTTGCAGACGTGACCGCCACATATGACGGTGTGACATCTGACCCTATAACAATCACTGTGGACATGGGCGAAAAAGTCACTACTACCACCACAACAACAACTACCACCACCACCGCAGAGCCTGAAACCACCACCGGAGCAATCCCTGTGGCAACCACCGCACAGGATCCAGCCGAAACGATAGTATATATCACGGCTTCGGGCGACAAGTATCACAACAAATCATGCAGATACTATGATGATACCTGCACGCCAATGACCCTGCAGGACGCACAGAACGCAGGCTACAAGCCTTGCAAGGTGTGTGGCGGATAAACAATACCACAATAAAAAATGCCCCCACAGAGCGACCTGTGAGGGCGTGTACGGCCAGACCAAGCAAGAGATGATACTATAGTAGGAAGTACCCTATTATTTTATCATAAATTGAAAACATTGTCAAGATAATAGGAGGAATTTACATGGCAACAGCGAAGAAATTACCGAGCGGAAATTATAGAGTAAGGGCATATGACAAAGCAACGGGGAAGTACAAGTCATTTACTGCCAAAACTAAAAAAGAAGCCGAGTTAATGGCGGCTGAGTGGCTGAACGAAAAAGTGCATACTGATAATGAAATGACACTATGGCAGGCGGCCGAAAACTATATAAACAAAAAAAGCCCAGTGCTATCACCGACAACGGGGCAGGGTTATCTATCTATACTAAAAAATCACGGACAGCAGTTCGAAAACGTGCTGATAAGCAATATCACACCACAAATGGTGCAAGACTGGGTGAATGAATTGGCTGCCCGAAGGTCACCAAAAACAGTTGCAAATGTATATGGTTTTTTCAAATCGGTACTAAAATATAACAATATCAATATCAATTTTAGCCAAATCAGTTTGCCCAAAAAGGTAAAAAAATTCAAGGCCATGCCGCCTGCTGATGTGGTAGTTAATGCGTTCAGGGGGTCAGATATTGAAATCCCTGTTCTACTTGGCGTGTGGGGCGGTCTGAGAATGTCAGAAATTCACGGCATACGTCGCAAAGATATTGTCGGGGATATCCTGACTATATCGCAGGTGCGTGTTACTGTCAACCGCCAAATCGTCACGAAGAGCGAAGCAAAGAGTTATGAAAGCAATCGACAGATACGTCTAGGCAAACCGCTGGTTGATCTGATAGACGCATTAGATCTAGCCCCTGACGATTATGTGGTGACATACACCACGAAACAGATTTACAATCGGTTTGTAAAAAAAATGCACCCGTTAGGGTATGAAATATCATTTCACGATTTACGTCATATCAGTGCCAGCGTTATGGCAACACTGAAAATTCCTGATATATACGCTATGGAACGTGGCGGCTGGAGCAATACCTACACGCTAAAATCCGTATATCAGCAGACGTTCCACGAAGACCGCATGAGGGTTGATAAAATCATTGATGATTATTTCACCAATATATATGACACGAAATGTGACACAGATAAAACAAAATAGCGTAAAATAGGCAATCCAAGGCTATCTGCAATGGGTTCAAGTCCCGTCACCTCGACCAGTCACTCGCCGTGACGGGCATTGTCCGTCATGGCTTTTTTTATTATCAGAACTTAACGCCGCAGGGGGAGTTTTTGTATTACCTAAAAAAGTAGGGTTATGCTTTGAGAAACCGAAAAGCGTAACTATTTTTTTGTATGTTCCACATAGCAAAAGTGCCTTATGACTAGCATTAAGGCACTTTATCGATTCAATCTTTCCCCAACCTCTCCGAAATCTCCAACACAAGCTTCTGATCCTTCTCAGAAAGCCTCGATACGCTGTCCACGATCTTCTGTGTGAGAGCTGGATTATTGCTGCCATCGTCGAAAAACTGCTGATGATAAAGATATAGAGCAGATAAAACGAACCATGCTTGAACGTGTCGAAAGTATCGAGCCTAGAATAAGAGATTATGCAGAAGAATGGCATATCAACATATTCAGACAAAAAGATCTCCGTTGGAGATATAAGAAAAACTCAGCTTATCACTACATATGGTATTGGCGCTATAGTTGACTTTAAGAACGATACTGTTGTTATCGCTTCTACAGACGATTGGGACTATTCCCCTAATGACGCTGATGAGGTAGAAAATCGAAAAATATTCAGCTTTTTAAGGAGCTTCATCAGCTTTTTGGCTTCTTCTTTTGTGATATGAGTTGTTACATCTTTAGATATCTCGCCGTCTTTATCCAACAGCTTTATGCTGCTAAGCGTTTGTAGATATCCGCACCATATTGCATACAGTGCTCTGATTTTCACTTGTCTTACTTCTTCTTTCCAAAAAAACAAATCAAACAGAATATCCACCACGTCTTTTACAAGAATGAATATCACCGCCGCCTCCTGTCCCCCAAGAGAGCGGCGGTATCTACACTACGCTACTTTTCAGTAAGATATTCATTTCTGTCAAACAACTGCTCAATTGAAAGATTTTTAAACCTCGGAATGTTGTATCCAAACGGCGAGTTGAGAGCCTTTACAAAGTCTTTCGTATAGCCGTGATTTTTTAAAAGATCGTCCTCATACTTTATTTTCTCTTCTTGCTTTGTGTCATCTCCCCTTTTCGTGATACAACGCTGCATAACATAATGATAAATGGAGAAGTAAGAATCCACTGTACGAATATCTCCTATGTATTCTTTCAGTTCACGAACTACAGTAAGATGAGCAATACAGTTGCGGTATTTTCTTGTCATGCTGCTGTCTGCATTATTGATATCAACTTCAACGCACTTGCGCAGCCGCTTGTTCTTTTTCAAGAACAAATTCGACGACTCATTACGATCATCACAAAGTTCACAAAGCGTCTGTGAAAGTATCCTGTAGTCATTTTTCAAGTTCTTTGAAGCCAACTCAGGAATTATCTCCTTATACAGCCCAAAATCACGTTCAAGGCAGTGTATCGCAATAACATACCTTGCATTGACATTCACAAGATTTTTCACCAGCAGATACATGACCGTAAGATAAAGCCCGATAACAGCCTTTGCCCTCTCCTTAGCCACGTTTTCTCTGCCCTTTGCCTGCTGTTTCACATTTTTGAAATCATCAAAGCTGATGTTCTTTATCATTCTCGCAAGCTCACTGCGCTTTGCTTCCAAAGAACTATTCATGTCAGGAAACTCCACACAACTCTTGTAATAACGCTCTATCTGCGTGTCAGGGATACCCCCAAGAACAAACATGACAACTTTCTCATCCTTAGCCACTTCTCTTATCTTCTGAGCGTTCGCATACTTGATAAGGTATACAAACCGAGAGGACTCGATAACATTGTTTGTTATAAAATTTCTCAGACCATGTATGCCCTTGCCTTTTTCTTTAAGTTTTAGAATCTCGCTTATCCTATCGTCCGTGATATTGTCGTCTATACCGAGTATAGTCAGTGCGTCACGGAACATCGTAAGCTTCGCTGAAGCCGCAGGCTTTCTCATGGAAGCAATGTTCTTTACGATAAAAAGCTCGTTGGTTATCCTCTGGCTGTCATTGAACAGCTTGTAGCCCGCCGTAAGCTCACACTCAACATCAACAGCAGAGCTTTTCATTATCTTCAAAAACTCCTTGATGTTATCAAACTTGCTGATAAGCGTTGTAAGAAGATCGTTTATCTCCTTGCCGTCAAGAAAATATGTGAGCATATATATCATTTTGGAGAAATACAAAAGGTCAGACGCATTCTTCTTTTCACTGTCAAGAATTTTCTCATCAAAATCCATGTCAGCCTTGCCAAGCTCCTTGATAACGTCACCGTTCATGTGGTCGGCGATATTTTCAAAATCATTCCTGAATTTGCCCCAAAGCTTTGCCGCTTCATCAGCATATATCCCCTCTTTTTCATCATCGGTCATTGAAAAACGCAGTTTACGCACAAGAGCTTCGCCTGCGGCAACGTCATTTCTGTAGTAGTTGCAGAAAAGCAGGAAATCCATAAGCTTGTACATCTTTGAGCGCACAGAGTCATATTGCTTGTCCTTAAATCTGAAACCGTATTCCTCCAGCATTTTCTCACGAAGCTTTTTGATAGAAAAGCCGAGATTTTTCTGAGATTTAAGCACAATGAAATCGTAATAAAGGCGTATGATATCATCAGCCTCATAGCCTTTCATCATATCAATAAGCAGGCTGATATTGACCTTGTTACCCTCGATAAAGTCCTTGTTTATGGACTTTAAACGCTCCTCAACAAGATAGTCAAGAGTATCTCTGTATTCGGGATCAATATTGTTAATAAAACTGTAAAGGTCAAATCTTTTTGCACCCGATTTATCATGAAAAACACACTGTCTTATCTGCCCCACAATTGCAAGCATATGATAAACACGCTTTTTGTATGCTTCCGAAGCTCTTGTGTCTTTTGTCTTTGGCTCTTCAAGGCCGAAATAGCCAAGGCGCTTAGTTTTCAGCAAGTCATTAAACTTGCTAAGGCTTTTCTTGATATTACCCTTTACCTTATCGGAAAGATTGCTTTTGTCAGGGTGAGTAAAAACTTCATAAGTATTTCTTGCAGAAAGATACCCCATAAAATCATCATAACTTTCAGAATCCTTTATACCAAGCATATTGTTCAGCGCATAAACGATATTCGTTACATACACCGCAAGTATCTTTTCGATATCCAGAATGTTGTAAATAAGCTGGATATGTATATTATCATCAAAAGTTTTGCCGAAAAAGCGCTTTTCAAGCTCCGATTTAAGCCCCAGCATATCCCCTCTTACAGGCGAGCTTTCACCGCTTCTGTGAGTAGGGTTTGAAGTATTTATCTCCACTCCGCTCCCAAAGCCATGCTTGCTTGAAAAAGTGATGTTTACCTCGTTTACATCACCAAGCTCGATATTGCTGTTGTCCTTTGAAGAAAGCTGAGTTTTGTTGTAGTCATTATTGTCCACCTCATATTCAAGCACAGCAGAATTGCCCTTGCCGAAAGAGGTTATGTACATTTTATTTTCGCTGACAAGAATAGACTTCATTCCTGCCGCCTTTACGGAGGATTTTTTCTTCTCTGCCACAGGTGCAATGACCTCTGCAGCAGGCATGGCAGCGATCGCAGGAGCAGCGTTATTATTTATCTCAGCCGCTTTGAGCTGTCTGGCTTTTTTCTGAGCCTCACGCAGCTCTCTAGGCTTCATTTTATTCTTTTTTGCCATAAATATTACTCCTTATATTAGTTATCCCTTAGCGCATTGAGCGTTAAGGGATTTTTTTATTTGTTGGTTTTGATGTTAAACTTTGCCAGCTAGTGCAAATTTGCACCAGTGTAGTAGCTATACTTATGCGGTGTATAAAGGCTCTCAGTTTTAGACTAGCGCAAATTCGCACTAGTGTAGTAGCCCCAATCGGCACATACAAGGTAATCGAGGAGTTTTAGACTAGTGCAAATTTGCACCAGTGTAGTAGCGAAATGACAGCAATCGAAAAGTTGAACAGGTTTTAGACTAGTGCAAATTCGCACTAGTGTAGTAGGTCAAAGTTGACAAAATAATCAACGATATTCTGTAATAAAACACCAAACTTATCTTATCAGCGCTTTAATACATAAATATTATACCATTTTCAGACACAAATGTCAATAGAAAGTGGCTGTTTTACATAAAGCATTTTCATCACCTCCCGTCTGTCGTTATTTCATCTCATTCCCCAATCTCCTTGACAGCTGCGATAGCGCAGTCAAGTACAGCTACAATGATAGCCGTAAGGATCGTCTTTCCCATTTTTATCACCTCCTGTCCTTTGTTCTGTATACATTATACCACCTTATCATCGTCAACAAAAGTGTAATTTTCAAAAATTTTTTTATCTATGTTTTTGCACATTTATCACGTTTTTACGGCATTTATGTCACAATTTCAGCAAAATAATTTTCTATGATATTGACAAAAAGTACATTTGTGATATAATGGATACAAGAGGTGATAAAAATGCTCATACCCCCAAGCACATTTCTGCCCAAGCGTGACAAAAACGTACCATATATCGCAGAGGTGCAATCCATACCCCTCTCACCCTCTGCATATTCCGTCATTATCAAGGACAAGTCCATATTTGAAACAAGCCTTTCCCCTAACGGCAGCGTATCAATGTCCTCATTTCTCACAAGTATATTTGATTCAGCATATATCGCATCATTAAAATACAAGAGTGACGATAACTATAAATATATTGGTATCCCACTTCTGAACGCATTCGTAGAATGGCAGATCGAGGAGATCGATGACAGCCTTGATGATAAAAGCAAGGAGATAATAAAAAGCTATCTTATCTCAAAGCTCTCTGCAAAATACGAAAAGACCAAGACCGAAAATGCAGTGCGAGTAAGGCTCAGCATATGCCGTGACCTTTACGATACACTGAGCAGTGATGACCTTTATTATGAAAACAAGGTGTACAGCTTGACCCTAAGAAGATTTCTGAAAGCCGTGTATGAGGACTATGCCCTGCTGTCAGATTGCGAACGTGAAAGGCTCATTTTCGCCGACAATATCATAAAAATAAATGAAGTCATCAAACAAAACGGCAGCAGATATTACAGCTTCATTTACGCATATTCTAATATGTACAGCCGTGAAAAGCGCCGCATAAGGCTTATCCCCTACCGTATCGTCAGCGACGAATATAAGATGTATAATTATCTTGTCTGCCTGTCCGACGAAAAAAGCGCAGGCAAAGAGTTCAAAGCCGACAGCTATCGCATAAGCAGATTGAGCGGACTAAGCATCGCAGAAAAGCTCAGCCAAAAGGAATACTCCTCCGTCACCGAATACGAACGGCTGAAAGAGGGTCACGTCAAGTCCGTGAAGCACCTACTCAGCGACCCACGTTTTGGCAGTGATGAGAGCGATATCTCCAAAGTGTACCTCACCGAAAAAGGCGTTGAAATGTTCGGCAAAATACTCTATCAGCGCCCCATACTGAAAGGCAATGAAAAGCCCAAGCCCAACACTGTCAACGAGTTCATCTCCCCGCCTATCCAAGTCAAATACTATTTCAATAAGTTCGGCAAAGACGGCGTTATCCTATCCCCAAGCGACTCGTTTGAAGAAATGAGAACGCTGTATGTCGAGGGGGCAGAGGCGTATAACCGAGAAGTTGAGATGTGAGAATATAAATGAAAATTATAGCAAAAAAACACCCCTATACAGAAATATACTCATGATATCATAAATAGTCAGGCTCATGAGAAGAGTGAATATATGAAATTTATCTTTGTAAAATAAACCGACCCCATTCGCTAGACTTTTTGACCTAGCAAATGGGGTCGGTTCAAATATCAATATCATTAACTAAAAAAATCAAGACATAAACGCAAGCATAATATGCGGATCACTTTACTTTTCTGCCGTAAACCTTGCCCACTCATATTCAGCCGTCAGCGGAACTGTGCCGTCAAAGGCTTTCAGCCAGCTGTCAACTCCAATGCCATTCCACGCATTCATCATTATTTTACCAGGCGTAACAGGCAGATTTTCAGTAGCCTTGTATGCTTCTTTTCCGTCAACATACCAAGTTATGCCGTCCTCTTTCCACTCAAATGCGTAAGTGTGAAAATCCTCAGAAGCGTCAAATCCAAGATCATACATATATTCGTGCTTGCCAACACCATTGGTGTAGTAATTGAACTGCACCTTTGTTGTGTCCTTGCCAAGGACTTCAACATCTATTTCGTCCCAAGGATTATCCTCCGATGGACCTGTGTATGTAAAGAACGATGATACAACGCCGTCATTCTTTATGGCTTTCATCGATACCTCATAAAGTCCATAGCCATAATTTTCCTTTGAACGATACTCGCCGCCTCTGTACGCTTCGGAATCGCCCATACTGTCAATGGTAAGCTGCATTTTTCCGTCATTGAAAGTTACGTTATCCTCGCTCCACGAGCAGTTGAACGGATCACCATTTGACCAGCCTGCTGAAATGGAAAAATCATTTGACGCACCCTTGCTGAAATCTGCCTCAACCGTGTATGGAGAATTGCTTTCCGTTTCCGCCTTGCTGCTGACATCTTGCGAAGAACTGCTGTCAGATGAAGCACCGCAGCCACCCATAGACATAACTATCATTGTGAGAATCGACATAGCCAAAACTTTTTTCATTTTTCATTACCTCCGAATAAATATCAGAATTTTATCTTCTATAAGTATTATAAATCAACAAATGTGATATTTATATCAGAAAAGTAATGCAAATATCAGATTATTAACATCAACTTATATTTTCGATCTGCTTGTGCTATGCTTGTTCCAGTTTGCACGGAAAAACTGATCTCTATACTGTTTCGGTGTAAGTCCTGTCTGTTTCTTAAAGCAGGCAATAAAATGGCTGTGCGAGCTGAAAGCAAGATAATTGGCTATATCAAGCGGACTATATTCAGAATATCTCAGCATATTTTCAGCCGCTTGTATCCTTTTTGACATAATGAAATCAGAGATCTTTACGCCAACTTCCTCTCTGAAAAGCTTTGAAAGATACTGAGGCGTTATGTTCAGTTCATCAGCTATCTGATTGACGGTCACGCCCTTGTAAATATTATCGAAAATGCAGTCAAAGCACATAAGGATATGCTTCGAGTAAACGTTCTGTGACGCAGCCTTTTTCATTTGCTTTGTATAATAAACGATGACTTCTTTGTGTACAGCCATAACGCTTTCTTCATTGCGGCACTCATCACATTTATTAATGTATATATCGCTTATGGTATACGCAGTTTCAGGGTCAAGTCCACCCTCGATGCAAAACCTGCACAGCATAGCTATGGTTATGACAAGATGATACTTGATGTTTCTAAGGTCGTCTTTGCTGAGTCTGCCCTTTCCGTTTGTATCCAGCGACGTATACAAACGTTTGACCGTTTCAAGGTCGCCCTCCCGCACCGCAGAATAGAATTCCAGTTCCGTTTCATATGGTGAATGATGATAGTCATTTTCCTTTTGCATAAACTGCCGCTTAGACAATTCTCTGTTTATTTCCATAGCTTTCACCCCCTGCTTTTTAGCTTATTATATCATATTTACAGACACAAGTAAAGCCTCATATTTATAGAAAAAGGACGGCAAATCACCCTGCCGCCCTTTTTTCTGATAATTAGATATTATTTAGCCTCTTTCATTGAAGTCATAGCCTCGTCGATAAGATAATCTATAGCCTTTTCATTTTCCTGAACGACCTGTGACCAGCTCTTTGACTCCTGCGGATTCATTGTTCCTCTTATTGCAGTATCGCAAATAGAGTTAAGGTCGGCAGATACGCCCTGTTCAAAGTCAAATACAGGATTCTGTGCAGACAGATCATAGATAGTTTCTCTCATTTCAAGCATCTCATCTGTCCAGCCGTAATCGTCCTTGTACTGATCAAGGGTTATCTGATGTGCAGCCTCGTCAAGCTCTGCATAACGGCAACATTCAAGGAAAGCTGCCACGCCCTCAGGATTTTGTGCGTTTTTTACAATGCTAAAGCCGTGTACTCTTGAAGGGATATACTGTTTATCGCTATCAGCTGAGCAAGGAACAGGAACGAACATTACCTCTCCCTTTGATACATCGCCGTAGTTTACAGTTGTTGACGGAGCATTCTCAAGCGCCCAAAGTCCGATAGGATAGAAAAGCGTCAGACCTGTTGCCATTCCGCTTCCCTCTGCATCGCCTCTGAGTTTCCAGTTGTTCTCGTGCTTTGGATAAACAACATTGTTCTTCTGCAGCTCATACATCATATTCTGAGCCTTTGCTATCATAGGATCAGAAATATTATTTACAAGCTTGCCGTCTGTGATACCGATGAGCGGCACACCTGAAGACTGCTGCAAAGCCTTTTCATAATACCAACCGTCGAGAGCGTATTTATCGCTTTCAGCGTCAGTAAAATCAAGACACATTTCTGTGAATGTATCCCAGTTCCACTTGCCTTCTTTGAAAAGCTCAGCAGGATCGTCATATCCGTTATCTTCCATTGTCTGCTTGTTGTATACAAAAACATATGCAGGGTCTGTTCTGATAACGCTCACATAATGCTTATCGCCAAGCATAAACTGATCTGTCGCACCCTTTATGTCTGTCCAAAGAGGCTTTGAAAGATCGATATAATCGTCGATAGGCTCTATCATTGACTTTATAGCACCCTTAGGGAAAACGTCCATATCATCAGCACCGATGAAATCAGGTGAATCATTTGACATTACAAGTGCCGCAAGATCGTCAAACTTAGTTTCCCAAGTGGTCTGCACCCAGTTTATCTTACCATTATACTTTGTCTTGAACAAAGCAAGGTCAGCGCCTATCTCCTTGTCCTCTGCCTCAGTAGGGTTGATATCCCAATGTGAAAACCACTTTATTTCGTTGCTCTTGAGATCTCTCACATCTTTCATATCATCAGCAAGTCTTTGAACTATCTGCTGCTGATCTTCCTTAAGTTTTTTGTCAACGACCTTGCTTGATGAATCACTTGAACTTCCGCAAGATGCAAATGCTGAAAGCGAGCAAACCGCAAGGGCAAATGTCAAAACTCTTTTTGCATTATTCATAGCCATACCTCCAAATATTACTTTCTTCTCTTTGCAACGATCACTGCTGTGCCTGCAAGAGCGATAACTGCAAGTGCTCCGCCAACAGCCGCACCTGTTTCTGCTGCCTTAGATGTATCGTCAGATGCTTTTGAAGATGTAGCCGCTGTTGCAGAAGTCTTGCCTGCATCCGCCTTAGATGAAGAAGCGTCTTTCTTTGACGTATCAGCCTTTGAGCTTGAAGCATCAGACTTTGAATCTGCCTTTGAAGCATCTGTTTTTGAATCTCCGCCCTCGGCAGATGCAACACCGAAATCAAGCGTCATTGAAAGTGTGCCGCCGTTGAAAGCGCCTTCCTTCTCCCAGCCTGCGACCTCAGGACAAGCCTTCTTTGTTACCTCGCCTGTTTCATCATTGACCTCGTCAGTTGGTCTGATATGTATTCTTATTCCACCCTCTGGGTCCTCGTCCAATGAAGTGATAGAATTAAGCGAATCAAAAACCGTTGTTGTGCCGTCCTCGGCAACGAACTTTGCGTCAGATATCTTAACGTCCACAGGATAAACACCATCAGGAAGATTAGCCACCATAACGCCCATATCTCCAAGAGTTCCCTTGCCTGACATTGTCTTGTCGGTGATAACTTTGCTTATCTTATATTCAACAGTTATCTTGCCAGCATCATCAATGCCTACCCAGTCGCCCTGATTCCAGGTCCAGTCCTGACCCATATAAAAGCCCATTGCTCCGATAGAGTAATATGAGTCATTCATTTTTGAGTCCTCCTCTGACGGGTGAACAACATCGCCAAGCTTTGCTGCCGAAACAGAAACTGACATCATTGTTGCTGCAAGAACCGCTGCTGAAAGACCTGCTACAAATTTCTTGATCTTCATAACCTTTTCCTCCTATTTTTCAATAAAATTTTTCGCTAAAAGCAATTTATTTTGTTGTTTCTGTATATATTATAACTATGTAATCGTTTTGTTTATATCAAAAACGTAACATAAATATCATAAAAGTGTTTAATATCGAATTTATGAAAGATTATAAATATATGAAAACAGACCCACTTGATATTCAAGCAGGTCTGTTTATTCGGAAGTTATTATAAGAAAGTGACTATGAATTAATATGTTTATATTATACGCTTTGTTTCAAAACTATTATATCAATATTCAATTATTTATATCAAATAATTATCGTAAATAGAATTTTATGAGCAAACATCAATTTATGAAACTAAGCATAAAAAAACAAGCTCGGCAAACGTGACCGAGCTTGTCCAAAAATGGAGTTATATTAAGAAATGATCTATTAAAGATACTTTACCAGTTCATCAAGAACGCTGTCAAGATGTCCGTCAATAAAGCCATAGTCAACACCCTTGTATGACCAAGCCGCTC
>NZ_FR890758.1:29376-40426 GCF_000435935.1 Ruminococcus sp. CAG:57
CTCTTCCGATAGAACATTTCTCAAAGGCACTGCTTATATCTTTGTACCAGTTAAGAGTATTTTCAGCAGATGCAAGATTTATAACACCGTATTCTCCACAATACATAGGAACATTTCTTTCCTCTGCGACCCTTACAGCCTCAGCAAATCTTCCCATAAAATAATCAGGCGTAAATTTCTCTGTCTTGACCTCCTCGTATGTCTGCATATATTCAAGACCAAGACGCTTTATCTCAGTTCTGTATTTTGGGACGCTTCCCGGATAATCGATCCTGAAATCTCTCGGCATCTCATCTACCCAATAGGCAGCCTGATGAGTGAAAAGGAATGGGTCATAGCAATGGAAAGTATAAACTATATGCTCGTCGTAAGGTTTATCAAGATCTTTCATTGAATCAATAGAGTTGTTCCAGTAGCTGCCCACAATAATATTTATATCAGCACTATATTTTCTAATAAGCTTTATGGCATTTTCAACGATAGCATTCCACTTTTTGCTGAACTTAGGATCAGTTACCTCATTGAGAAGTTCAAAAGAGACCCTGTCAGAATATTTGCTGAAACGCTTTGCAAACTCTTCCCAAAGGTCATAGAATTTCTGCTGAAGCTCAGCGTTATCAAAGAATCCGCTTTCAGCCTGAGCCTTGTCAAAGAAAAAGCCCATTGTCTTATGGAGGTCAAGTATCATATTGATACCGTTATTTCCGCACCAATCGATACACTTCTGAACATAGTCGAATCCGCTCTCTATAAAGCCGTTTTCGTCCTGAAAGATATTATAATCAACAGGCACTCTAACGTGGTCGCAGCCCCAGCCCTTTATACGCTTGATGTCCTCCTCTGTAATAAAATTATCAAGATGTTCCTTACTGTAATCGCATTGTGACAGCCAGCCTCCGATATCGATGCCGTGCATATAGCCATTAAATCTTCTCATATTTTTAACCGTCCTTTCTGATTCTAGTTTTGTTTGCAACTATATCGTAGCACTATATGACCGGAAATTATATCATAATTTTAATATTCGTGTAAAAATCGTAATGTTATTATGACGTTTTAAAAATATTTCTCTAAACTATTGACATGCATTACGTTGCACATATAAAAATGCCTTTCTCAGATTAGCGGATAGGCTATACATAAAATAATGCAAGACCGCCGCAGGTCACGAATTAATACGACCTGCGGCGGTGACTTCTTTTATAGTTATCTGTGATCTAATTACCTTGAAACATAGCTAACATACTATTTCATATCCAGCGGATAAACAGGTCTTCTTATCTTCTTAAATTCACCGATTTTTGTAACGTCAGGATTATTGACACCTATACTCTCTGCTGTAAAATATACATATTCCTTGTCGCTAAAATTTGCCTTGTATGAATGGCCGAAGCCTTTGAGAACGAGAACTGAATATTTGTTGCTGTCAATGTCAAGATGTCTAAAAATATTTATCATCTCCGTTGGAACTTTATTTTCAGTTACAACAATATCTGCTTGTTCCGTGCTAATAACAGCTATGCGACCATAATCAGTATATGTTTCCCCATAATCTGCAAATTCTTCACCATTAGCTTCGCACATTGGTATTGGTTTGCAAATGAGTTTAGTGACCACCGCCATTATCGGTAAAGGTCGTCCGTGCTTATTATCAGTTTTTCCACCAAGAAGTCCCTTTATAACAGCACCCTCTCCTGCTGCAAAAGCCATTTCCGTGATCTCTCTATCACAGATAGTTGATACCCCTATTTTATTTATACCGCCCTCAATAAGTTTATCAAGAATATAAGTACCATCAGCAGGACCGCCGCCGAGCGGGTCATCACATTCATCGATAACGGCATATTTCTTTGAAGGTGTACTCTTTATTGTGCTTATTATTTTGTCAAGTGGATCAAGGTGCACAAAGAAACTATCTTTTTTGTCTATAAACATATTTGATATGTCATTACATATTGCCTGTGCATCGGATACATCTGTTGTCACCGTACAAATAATAGACGGACCTGCATTATATTTGTCAGAGCCATAAAAGCCTGCAAATGGTGATACATTGATAACGCCTGCCTGTTTCTCATATTCAAAAGCTTGGGCTATAAATGGCGTCATAGCACCACCATTTGTATCTGTATTGATCGCAGGCAAAAGGAGCGGAGGCTGAGCATATGCCGTTTTCATTACAAAGCCTTCTTCAAGCTGTCTATGATATATCTCCACACATTCCGATTCACGTTTCCTTATATCAACGTGAGGTTCTGTATTATAACCCAGAAGAAGGTCTGCATTCTTCACCATAAGAGGAGATACATTTGCGTGCAGGTCAAGTACAGCATATATCGGCGTACCTTCTCCAACAAGTGCCTTGATTGAGCTGAGCAAGTCCCCCTCACAATCATCAAAGCCTTCAACTACTGCTGCACCATGGAGATTGAGAAACACAACATCAGGCTTAGTAAAAGCGATCCTTTCAAGCATTCTCTCTTTTATAGCGACATATACATCTTTTTCAATAAGTCCCGACGGCGTAGCAAACGCAGCTGGCAGAGGTAATACATCATCATTATACTTTGCCAATGTTCTCAAAAAGCCCGTTATCTCACGAGCGTCGTTGAAATACTCCGTAAACTCCTTAACATCATCAGTATCAATGTAATCACGAGCTTTAAAGCTGTCAAGGTCTGTGCGTATAGCACAGAATGTATTTGTTTCGTGAAAAAAGCCGCCTACCGCCGCTCTCATAAAAATCATCTCCAATAGTCATTATTAAGGGTTTAACATTACCTTATAAAAATTATATTAAATTATAAAAGAGATTTCAAGGTCATAACACCACAATTGTCTCTGTGTTCTTTGCACAATTACTGATTATTGTGCACTCGCAACAACATTATTTGTAACTTGCACAACTTGATTAATCTTGTTTATTGTGATATACTTAGGTCATAGAAAGACAAAACAGAATATTTCAAAGAACAAAGACGTTATTTCCTTTTTAAAGGCAAATGGCGTCTTTTTTATTCAGGAGGTTGGATTACATGAAAAAAATCGAAATTATCACAAGAACGGAAAAGCTAGAGATTATCAAGAAGATCCTTGTCAATCACAATTGCCTTGGTCTCACCGTTTATTCAGTAATGGGTTGTGGACGTCAGAAAGGTCATATCAGCAAAGCTGAAAATGATGATGTTGCAACTAATCTTCTCCCTAAGATATATGTTATGACAGTTGTAAAAGACAGTGAGCTAAAGCTCATTATGAACGACATCTACAATGAGATTGGTACAGGAACACACGGCGATGGCAAGGTATTTGTATCTAACATCGAAGATGCCATGAGAATCCGTACAGGAGAATGTGGAGAAAATGCTTTGTAAGCAGTAAGAGAGGTAACTATGAAAGAGAAAAAAGTAATAGTGTCCTTAAAAGGCATATCAAAAACATATGACAATGATGTCAAGGTCGTCAAGAATATTGATCTGGATATTTATGAGGGCGAGTTTTTGACTATTCTTGGAGCTTCTGGCTGCGGCAAAACCACCACGCTGCGTATGATAGCTGGCTTTGAGGACGTTTCCTCCGGCGATATTTGTATCGACGGCAGCTCCGTGATAGGTGTTCCGCCTTATAAAAGACAAGTAAATACGGCTTTTCAAAGTTATGCTTTGTTTCCTCATCTTAGCGTTTATGACAACATTGCATATGGTCTGAAATTAAAAAAAGTTTCCAAAGCAGAGATACACGAAAGTGTTTCACATATGCTTTCGCTTATCAGGTTAGACGGATATGAAAAAAGGAAGCCTGCTCAGCTTTCAGGCGGACAAAAACAGCGTGTATCTATTGCAAGAGCACTCATCAATAATCCAAAGGTATTGTTGCTTGACGAACCATTGGGGGCTCTTGACCTTAACCTCAGAAAGCAGATGCAGCTGGAATTGAAAACAATGCAGAAAAAGCTTGGCATAACATTTATATACATCACTCACGATCAGGAAGAGGCTCTGACGATGAGTGACAGAATTGCTGTAATGCACAAGGGCATACTTGAACAGGTCTGTTCCCCAAAGGAACTTTATATGAAGCCAAAAACAAAATATGTTGCAGAATTTATCGGTGAGTCAAATATCTTCGAGGGCGTAGTAAAGGACAGAAATAGCGACAACTGCACAGTTGCGATCGAAAGTGGAAACATCCTGTGCAGCGGTGATGGTTATGTTGCAGGACAAATGGTATATGTTTGCATTCGTCCAGAAAAAGTACGGATCACAAGAAAAGCAGGAAGCGGCAATTCACTGCCAGCCGAGATAAAGGAGCAGATATTTACTGGCAATATGATGAAACATATTGCCGTGCTTTCTAACGGACACGAGATAAAAGTTGCAGACATTGCTTCCTACAACGATATAAATATCGGTGACAAGGTATATCTTGAATGGGACGCAAAGGACGCTGTAATGATCAAAAATCCGACAGGCCCTATGGCCGAAAATTTTGACACATTGCGGGGGGTGCAGTAAATGACAACATCACGCAGCAGGTTCAATTTCACGGCACTTGTATATATTCTCCCACTAACTTTGGCACTTCTGCTGCTTGTGGTACTTCCACTTTTATATGTTGCAGCAATGAGTTTTATGGGACGTGGCGCATACGGCGGCACTATCAGAAGATTTACAGTTGACGCTTATGAGTCTCTTGCAGATTTTACTTATCTCAAAGCCGTAGGAAGATCAATATGTATGGCTCTTAAAAGCTCTGTATTATGCATATTGCTTGGATATCCATTTACCTTTATTGTGGCAAGAAAATGGAAAAAATCAGGCAAGCTGCTTATGTTTCTGCTCATGATACCTGTTTACACCAGTAGCCTTGCAAGACTATATAGCCTTGTTATAATGTTTAATTCATCTGGCTTGATAAATACTGCTCTTATGAAGCTTCATATCATAAGCTCACCTTTGCAGATACTTTATACAAACGGCTCGATCACAATTGGGCTTGTACAATATCTTCTGCCGTTTGCAGTAATGCCGTTATATTCATCTATAGAAAAACTTGACGAATCAACTATCGAGGCGTCTTATGACCTTGGAGCAGGCAAGGTAAAGACCTTCATAAAGGTAATTCTCCCTATGACTTTTCCGGGAATAATCGCAGCATTTATCATTCTTTTTGTTCCTGCTATAGGCACATATTTTATTACAGATGTTATCGGCGGTGGAACAGTATATATTATAGGTAACATTATATGCAACCAATTTCTCAGTGCAAGGAACTGGCCTCTCGGTGCAGCACTCTCAGTGTGCGTTGTAATATTCATTCTGCTTATGCTTTATCTTTACAGTAGGATAGGAAACCTTGATGATTTGGGGGCGATGTAAATGAAAAACAGCAAACTTGTAAATAAAATAACGAATGCTTATGTGATGCTGATATATGTGTTTGTATTTATTCCTGTAATAGTTATGGTCGCATTTTCATTCAACAGCCTGCCTTCAAATCAGCATTGGGAAAGCTTCACGCTTGATTATTACAGCAAACTGTTTTCTGATAGTGAAATGATCCAAGTACTTATAAACTCACTTACACTGGCAGTAGTAAGTACGCTTGCCGCTATCTTTATCGGCACCCTTGGTGCATATGCGCTTTGCAGGCTTAAATTCAAGGGCCGTTCGTTTCTGAATTTTATGGTTTTTGTACCTATGGTGATCCCAGAAATAGTTATAGCGGTAGCATTTCTTGGGCTTACAGGTGCAGCTGGTATATCAAAAGGCTTTGGGGTTATGGTATGTGCGCATACTATATTCATTCTTCCGTATATTATCGTTACGCTCAAGTCAAGATTTGCAGACTATGATGTTTCTATAGAAGAAGCTTCACTTGACCTTGGTGCAAACCAGATATATACATTCATACACATCATCTGTCCTATGATACTTCCAGGTATTTTTACTGGCGGACTTATGGCATTCTCGCTGTCATTTGACGATCTTATCGTATCAAATTTTCTCAGCAACACGGGATATACCACACTTCCTGTAAAAATATACTCAAATCTGAAGGTAGGTATCTCACCTGAATATAACGCATTGTTCACCATAATATTTGCGGTAATGCTTATAGCTACCGCGGCTATTGCAATAAAAAAGAAAAGAGGAAAGTAAAATGAAAAGAAGAAAATTTTTGGCGTTGACAGCAGCATTGGTATTGGCGGCAACAACCGGACTGGCTTCCTGTGGAAACAATTCAGGCAGCAAAGGCGACACAAAAGAACTTAATATGATTCTTTACCCTGACTATGTCCCTCAATCTGTCATTGACAGCTTTGAAAAAGAAACAGGCATAAAGTGTAATATCGACTATGTTGACAATGACACTCTCATCTATACCAAGTGGTCAGAAGATCCCAAGGGTTATGATATTGGTCAGCCTGCTATTTCTACTCTGCACGCACTTATCGATGCAGATATGCTTCAAGAAATAAGCTATGAAGATATTCCAAACAGCAAATATATTTCCACAGATAAATGTGATATCTCACTGAATGACAATGACAAGAAGTACTCTATTCCATATAACACCACCGGCGGTTACACTTGGATATACAACACAAAGACCTGTCCTGTCACTATCACAAAAATGGATGATCTTCTTGATGAAAAGCTTCGTGGTCAGATCGTTACAATGCCTTATTCGTTCATGTGGTATCCGTCAGCACTTATGCACCTTGGATATTCAGACTCCTCCACAGACGAAAAAGAGATTGCTGAAGCAACAGAATGGGTCAAGAAGCTTACTGCGAACGTAAAGGTGTTCGACGGTGCAACACCAAGTTCTTCTGTGAAAAATGGCGAATGCAGTGTGGCTCTTACATTTGCAAGTGACGCTTCAAGGGCGCTTCTTGATGACCCTGATCTTGATTACCTCAAGGTAGAAGACCAGACATTTATGCAATGCACACAGTATTGGGTTATTGGAAAGCAATCGCCTAACAGTAAGAATGCTGAAAAGTTTATTGATTATATATGCGACCCTAAAATTTATGCAGAGTGTTTGAATACATACCCCGCTATATCAAATAATGAGGAAGCGCTGAATTATGTTTCCGATGATTATAAGAAAATAGAAGGTATGTTTGAGATCCCTGATGATAAAAAATCATACATTCTCAATTCGGACCTCCCTACTGACGCACTTTCCACATATGATGAACAATGGAATAAGATCATGTCAAACTAAGGAGTGATCCTACAATGAGCAAAGATTATTCTGAGATAGCATACAAACATACACGTTTTTTTGTTGAAGAATGCGGAGAGCGTATCGCAGGCACTGCACAGATGAACAAGGCAGCAGAACACGCTGTCGAAGTGTTCAGATCTCTCGGCATGAAATATATCCAGCATCATTTTCAAGTACCTGTTTGCAACACTGAAAAAAGCGTTATTGAGTTGATCTCAAACAAGCAAATCACACCTCTGCCACATACTAATGTGTGCTTCTGCACAGATACACCAGAGGGTGGCTTAACAGCGGAAGCTGTACTTATACATTCAGACGTCAAGAAAATGGGTGTTATCGGCGAGATCTATCCTATCAGTGACAAGTGTATAAAAACAGATATCAAAGGAAAGATCGTAGTTATAGAGCGAAGCGTTCTTATGGATTACCCAGATATAGACACCTACAAGGTACTTGAAAAATATAAACCCGCTGCCGTAATATTCACAACAGACGAGTCACAGCAAGGCATACCATATGTGTATTCAAATTTTGAGTACAGAGAAGCACAGTATATGCTGCCGTCATTCATAATGAACAAAAATGATGTGAATAAACTGTTCAGCCAAAATGATAAGGTCATACTGCACGTTGAACTAAAAACTCAGGTTCAGAAAAAAGAAAGCACCAATACGATAGGCGTGATAGAGGGTACAGACAAGCAAGATGAAGTGATCTTGATCTCAGGTCATCTTGACTCGGCAGTCAGCAGCAAAGGTGCTGTTGATGATGCAGGTGCAATAGGCACTGTTATGGCATTAGCAGAAAAATACAAGGCTCTATCCGACAAGGGCGTCAGAACACATAGGACCTTGTATTTTGCCTGCTGGTCGGGTCACGAACCTGGTCTGCACGGAAGCAAATACTTTTTGCAGCAAAACCAGGACATTTACAAACGTATAAAATATAATATCAATTACGATATCCTTGGAATGGCAACGCCTTATTCCATAACCTATGCAGGCGTAAAAGACTTTGAAGCGATATTTGAAAAAGTATTTGAAAAGTGCGGCTCAACGTTGGACATTTTTTCCGGACCTGTTCCCTGTGACACACTAAATCTCACATCAAACAAAATCCCTAGTCTTACTATGTCAAACGGTGGATTCGTATGGGGACATACGCCTGCTGATGATATGAAAAACATTGACAAAAGGGGCTTTGATCAGCCTATTGATTTCTCAAGTGAGCTTATAAACTATCTTGACAGCCTTGAAAAAATACCTCAGGGATACACTGATGATATTGAAAAACAGCTTGATATATATGCCACACGATATGGCTGGGATTTCTGACAGGAGGCATATGTTATGAAAATAATTGATCTGAGCGGCGAATATACAGAAAAAATGTGGTATTATGGTGAGCCATATACGCCATACAGCGTAAAAGATCTTGCGTGTGTCGATAAAAATGGCTATATCGCAAGAGAATATACACTGACAGCCCACACAGGCACTCACATAGAAAACAGCGCTCATTGGAGCGAAAACGCACAGGGAATAAGCGAGACCCCTATTGAGAAATTCGCAGGTAACGCTCGGTTACTTTACCTGCCGTTCTCAGAAAGCAAAGAGATAACAGTGAAAAGACTAAAAGCAGCAGGTGCTGATGATCTTGAAAAAGACGAGATATGTATTATCCGAACAAATTGGGATAGCTTTTGGAACAAAAAAGAATATGTATCTGAAAGCCCATATATTACAGTACCTGCGGCAGAATATCTTGTATCAAAGGGAATAAAACTCGTGGGAATGGACAGCCCTATGATAGGCGATCCGAATGACGGGATCTCATCAGTAGGAGCTGACCTCGTTCTTCCTGACTATAAGTTTTCAGAGGCAGGGATACCGATAATACTTGGTCTTGTAAATTTATCATCTCTGCCTGAAAAGTTCTTTTTTACAGCCTTTCCACTAAAACTGCATAACGGTGAAGGAAGTCCCTGCCGTGCAACTGCAATAACATTTTAAGATAAAGGAGCTATTTATTATGGAATATGAAATTCAGAAACATCTGCATTATGCAGGAATACCAAGTTTTAATCTTTATCCGTACACACAGGATACTGAATGTGCTGACATAACTATAATGGGTGTACCTTTCGATAGTGGTGTTACAAATCGTCCAGGTGCAAGACTTGGACCAAGAGCTATAAGAAATATGAGTCAGCTTACAAACTGCTTTGCCTACCCATGGAGCTACAAACTCAGCGATAACGCAAAGATCGTTGATTACGGCGATGTAGGATACTATGTGGGTGCAAATACAACGAAGGTAATGCTTGAGGAAACGTATAATACTGCCAAAAAAGTTTTTGAATCTGGCAGCAAACTTCTTACCCTTGGCGGAGACCACACTATTCCATATGGTATGGTCAGAGCTGCAAGCGAAAAGTTTGGAAAACTTGCTCTGCTGCATTTTGACTCTCATCAGGACAGCACTCCGTCCACTGATGGAAATGTATCCCACGCAAACTTCGCATATGACTTACAGGCTGAGGGGTGTATCGACCCGTCACATTCGGCGCAGGTTTTTATAAGAACTGAAATGACTAAATGTGGATATAATATTTTCTATGCTATGGACGCTGTAAATATGGATATGAAAGAGCTAGCTAGACAGTTGAAAGCCATTGTGGGCGATATGCCTGTATACATAACCTTTGATATTGACGCTCTCGATCCCTCGGCTGCACCAGGTACAGGTACGCCTGTTATTGGCGGTCCTACCTCAGCTCAGGCAAGGCGACTACTTTACGAACTGCGTGGTATCAATGTTGTAGCAGCAGATCTTGTAGAGGTGCTTCCCGCATATGACCACAGCGAGATCACCGCACTTGCGGCGGCAACGATCGCACAGGACCTTATGTATCTTATGTATAATAAAGGATAAATCTCGCATCTCCAGCCCATAGTTTTACCTATGGGCTAAAGGTGTTTTTAGGAGTGATAACAAATGAACTGCGAAGATCTAATGAACATTCCCAAAATATATTCAGGAATGAAGCTTATAGCGGGTGGGTCAGGAATGTACAGAAACATACGGTGGATATATTTTGCCGATTGTACACAATGTCTTTCAGATGATTTTAAAGTCTCACAGTTGATACACGGAGGAGAACTTGTTATTGTCACAAATGCAGCACTCACAGACAATGATGACAAAATGCTCAGTATGATTGTGGAAATGAACCAAAAGAATATAGCTGGGCTTGTTATAAATGTCGGACAGATATCACCTATGCTGACCGAATACTGCAATGACAACGAACTACCGCTGTTTGAACTGTCCTATGATCTGCACCTCATTGATCTTTCACAGATCGTATGCAAGGCATTGGTGGAAGAAGAAAGCAACACAAACTCGATAGATCAGCTTCTTGCTGCAATAATTTATTCCTCTAATATAAATGACGCTGATATAAAGATACGGGCAGGCTATCTAGGCACTAATATATCGGATAAAAATCACATAGTCGTGCTGAAGTTAAACAAAAACAACAAACTTCAGGACTCTTATGAAAATCTGCAAAGATATATCAGATATGAATTTAAAAACTATGGTTTGCAAAAAATGCTGATGCTCTGGCAAATAGATACAGGCATAATGCTTATCCCCTCGGAGTTATTTAGCCGCGATCTGCTCTCCAATATACTCACAAGGATAATAGACCACATTAATTCTTACTACGGCATTGACGCAAAGGCAGGGATAGGATCTGCATATGAATACATATCGGAATTAAAGAAAAGCTTTCAGGAAGCTCTGA
>NZ_FR890758.1:40468-43832 GCF_000435935.1 Ruminococcus sp. CAG:57
ATTAAAATATCACACTCTGAAAGTAAAAGTCAGAAAATATTCTTTTACGATAATCTCGGTATCTACTCGCTTATCGCGCAGATAAAAAATGATAAGTTTCTTGATGAATATGTAAATAATCATATAGGCAAACTGATACAATCTGATGTTTTGCAGGAGGGCGACCTTTGCAAAACGCTTGAAGCCTATCTTGATCATAACTGCAACGCTGCCGCCGCAGCAGAGCACCTGTTTATCCACAGAAATACAATGCGCTATCGTATGGATAAGATCAAAAAGATACTTTGCTGCGAACTTGATGATCTTGACGTCTATCTTGAACTTAAAATGGCGTTTGAGATCAAAAACTATCGTGAAAGTCAAAAAGATCAGTCATAATTTATTGTGTGCATACACCACAATAAAGATTATAAAGACAACACATTGCTGTTATACTGTTTTTTTCTTATAATTATATCAAAGGAAAAAACTTTCCGTAATAAAAGAACAGGAGTGACTTTATAATGCTAAGAAATTCATCACCAACTATAATTACAGATAAGGTTCCAGGACCAAATGCCTGTGTACTTTTGAAAAAAAGGGACAACGCACTGCCTAAAGCGCTCTGTGGCTATACATATCCTATATGTATCAAGCGTGGAGAGGGCGCAATGCTCGAAGATGTTGACGGAAACATCTTTCTTGATTTTATCGGAGGTGTCGGCGTTCTCAACATCGGCTACAGCAGACCTGAGGTCGTGAAAGCTGTTCAAGATCAGGCAGAAAAATATTTTCACTGCATTTTCAATGTGGTGGCACACAGTGGTTACATTGAACTTGCTGATAGGCTCAACAAACTTATGCCATGCAAAGGTGATAAACTGAAAACATTCTTTGCAAACAGCGGTGCAGAGGCAGATGAGAATGCAGTAAAGATAGCCAAAGCATATACAGGAAGAAAAGGCATCATCTGCTTCTCTGGTGCATTCCACGGAAGAACAAATCTTACAATGGCTCTTACAGCAAAAAAATCTTATGCAAAGGGAATGGGTCCTTTCCCGTCTGATATTTACAGAGCTGAGTTCCCTTACCTTTATCATGCACCAAAAGGATATTCTGAACAAGAAGCAATAGCATATTACCTAGACAAACTCAACACTCTTTTTGATGAAGCTGCACCTGCCAGTGATATTGCAGCAATGATAGTCGAACCTGTTCAAGGAGAGGGTGGTTTTGTCCCCGCACCTATCGAATGGGTAAAAGCCGTCAGAAAGATATGCGACGATAATGGTATTTTACTTATTGCTGATGAAGTACAGTGTGGAAACTGTCGAAGTGGCAGATACTATGCCTCAGAATATTGGAAGGAAGCAGGTGCTGCACCAGATATTATAGCAACAGCAAAATCTCTTGGCGGCGGCGTTCCAATAAGTGCAATAACCGCCCGTGAGGAAATTATGGATTCAGTACCTGTGGGAACTATTGGCGGAACATATTGTGGAAATCCTCTTGCCTGTGCTTCTGCACTCAAGGTAATGGATATAATGCTGGAAGAAGATTATGCAGGCAAAGCTGAAGAAATAGGTAAAAAGGCAACTATATTTTTCAGCGGTCTTAAAGAAAAATATGAAGAGGTAGGAGATGTAAGAGGTCTTGGCTCGATGCTTGGCGTGGAATTTGTAAAGACTAAAGCAGAAAAAGAACCAAACGGCGAACTTGTTTCTAAGGTGATACAGAACGCCCTTCAAATGGGACTAATGCTTGAAAATGCTGGCACACACGGAAACGTTATAAGATTTCTTGTCCCTCTGTGTGTAACAGACGAACAACTTGAAAAAGGCTTTGAGATATTTGAGACCGCTTTGGTAAAAGCAAAGTCTGATAAATAATACAAGAAAAGAGGTATTAAACGTGAGTATGGATTTTAATTACTACCTGCCTGTAAATATTGTTTTTGGAAGAGGAAAAGTCAGCTCTGTTGGAATCATCGCAAGCGATCACGGCAAAAAGGCACTTGTTGTCACAGGAAAAAGCAGCACAAAGCGCTCTGGGTTGCTTAACCGAATTTGCAGTCACTTAAAAAAATCAGGTATCGAATATACTGTTTTTGATAAAGTACCACAAAATCCTCTTACAACGACAGCTGAGCAAGCTGCACGAATAGCAAAAGACAACGGCTGCGATATGGTCATAGGCGTCGGCGGTGGAAGCGTTATGGATTGTGCAAAGGCAGCAGCATTTATCGCAGTAAATGACGGTGATATAAATGACTACATATTCAATCGTCTGAAAAGCGGCAAAGCTCTGCCGATAATACTTATCCCAACGACCTGCGGAACAGGCAGTGAGGGAAACGGATTTGCTGTATTAACAAACCCGGAAAACGGAGATAAAAAATCACTAAGATGCAATGCAATAGTTGCAAAGGCGTCTATCATTGATTCTGAATGTATGATGACTATGCCGAAAAATGTTTTGGCAAGTGTCGGTTTTGATGCCTTTTGTCACTGTATGGAAGCCTATATAAGCCGCATTGCTCAACCATTCACGGATATTATGTGCGAAAAGGCAATGAAGCTTATTGCAGATGATCTTCCAAAGCTTTTTAAGGGTGACAATAATCCAGAGTACTGGGACAAGATAAGTCTTGCAAGCACAATGGGGGGAATGGTCATAAATACCGCAGGTGTTACACTTGCACATGGTATGGAACACCCTGTCAGCGGTTTCAAGAATGCCGTACACGGCAAAGGTCTTGCAGCCATAACCCCTGCAGTAACAGAAGCAAGCATAAAAGGTGGCCCACAGAAACTTGCATTTATTTCAAAAGTGTTAGGCGGCAATAATGAGAATGATTGTGCAGAACAGATAACAAAATTTATCGACTCACTTCGTCTTACCTGTACGTTATCAGATTTTGGAGTAAAAGAAAGTGATATCGATATGCTGACAGACAGCTGTATGAAAGTTTCAGCAGCAGGTATATCCTATCATCCCGTAAAATTTGACAGGTCACACATAAGAGATCTATATTTAAAGTCACTGTAAATCAAGCCAAAGGAGTTCTTTCTATGCGCAGATATAAAACATACATTAACGGAGAATGGTTTGAAGGCGCTTCGGGAATCGTTCTGAGATCTGTTGATCCTTCAAATAACAAAGAGTTAGGCGAGATAGTGCAAAACAGCAAGGAAGATGTGGAATATGCAATAGAAAGTGCCTCACGTTCCTTTTACAAAACCAGAGAATGGCGTGATCTTGATGTTCAGCAACGAAGCGACAAGCTTCTAAAGATCGCTGATATGATAGAGAGCGAGATTGATGAAATAGCTAAGACAGAGTCAATGGACAACGGCAAGCCCTTGCGTGAAGCGCAGGCAGATGT
>NZ_FR890759.1:0-240 GCF_000435935.1 Ruminococcus sp. CAG:57
CCACAACAGCAAAGAAAACGCAAGCTCCGAAGCCAAAGCCGACTACAACTACAACTGCTAAACCAAAGTTTAAGCTGACACAGAATGATATAGACAGAGTGGTTAAGGAACTTCAACAATATAGTAATGAAACTTGTGACTTTGACGCTATCTTCTATACAGAGCAGGAAATGTGGGATAACATAGCCACAAGAAATCTTGACAACAGCTCATGGGGAACACCTGACACTGTTTCGCCTG
>NZ_FR890759.1:293-1579 GCF_000435935.1 Ruminococcus sp. CAG:57
TGAACTTTATCGCAAAGTAAAAGGACACATTGATGTTCTATATGACAGAATAGGCAAAGACCAAGCACATATAGTTGTGTATCAGCAATGGCATGGTGACGGCTCAGCTATCAACAGTGACGGCAAGCCTGCATGGGAAATATACCTCCTTTACTGATATATAAATAAAACTGAATAGAGTTTAAAAGCAATTCGATTTTCTTTCGGGTTGCTTTTTTTATTGCCCGAAAATCAAGCCTTATGGCTTTTTAGATAGATAAAAAATTTTTAGGAGGAAAACAAATGAAAAAGAAAAGTCTTTTCAAACGTCTTAGCAGTGTTGCACTCGCATTTCTGCTCAGCTTGTCGGCTCTTACACAAGGCATAACAGCCAGTGCGTTCTCCGACAAAAACCAAGCCACACAGCAGTGGCTGTCAACATGGAGCTATGATTTCCGTGGTTCAGGTCTGCCAAATGGCTATGATATTGAAACAGGGAAATACAATGACACTCACTTCACTGGATACTTTGCGTCAGAAGTGCCGTATTTCACAACATCTGATAACAACTACGCTTACTGCATTAACTTTGATAAGCTGCATAATAGCGGAACAGTTTCAAAGCAGCAGACACTTAATGATTACATGAAAAACGGTCATATTCCTGATGATATGCAGTATCAGATAAAAGAGTTCTGTATTTACAGTTACAAAGGCAAAACTCAGTACGGCTATTCTAAGGACACCGAACTGTGTGCGTCAAGTGTTATGTCACAGGCGGTTTCTGCACGTTTTTTTGATGAAAGCACAACAGGACTTTCAAGCAATGAAACAAAGCTTCTCAACGCCTACAGCTACAACGGCAGCAACGCAAGCAGTCATCACAATGACCTTGTCGATTGCTACAAAAAGATGAAGTCTGAAATGCTTTCGCACTACAATATTCCTAGTGGTACGTCAAAGGCTTCTTACGGCAAGCCACTTGACAAAGCTTCATATCCTGCAAAATATGATGTCAAGACAGGCAAGTGGACAGCAAAGCTCAAGCTTGACAGCCTTTCACAGTTCAGCGTTTCAAAGCCGAACTCAGTGACTGTTACACACTCAGGCTCAAATATGACTATCACAGCAGACAATGAGAAAGATCTGAAAAACGTTGTTTTCACGCTCACAAAGACAAAGGGCAAGTATGTTGAACACATAGACGAGTGTTCACCTCTTATCCTTTCGGGCGGCTCAGACGTTCAGGAAATGGTGGTTTCCTGCTATGAGGATAAAGACCCTGTTAAGGCTTATCTGAAAATAAT
>NZ_FR890760.1:0-1141 GCF_000435935.1 Ruminococcus sp. CAG:57
GGGATGCGGGTTCGATTCCCGTTGCTTGCTCCAAATAGCTGAGCAGACGTTTTGCCACGTCTGCTTTTTCTGTATTCGGTTATTGATTTTTTACAGATTTTATAGTATAATTAGGATTGTAAAAATAATTGCTATCAATAACTTGGTTGGACTTTAGCACGTTCACTTCGTGCAGGCGATGTACTTGTACTTTCAAATGGTGAACTTGTAACAGTTGAGTTTGTTCAGCATGAAATACTTGAAAAGTCTGTAAATGTTTATAATCTTGAGGTTCAAGACTTCCATACTTATTTTATTGGTGAAAGTGGAGTTTGGGTTCATAATCAAGGTTGTAAAAATGAAAAGACATATCAAACATACACTAAAACAAATCCTGAAACTGGAGAAGTATACTCTAGCAGAACAAGTGGCTATGGGACACCTAAAGAAAATGTTTCAAGGCGAGATAAGAAGCATCATATGAATGACAAAGGATTTGGACCAGCGGCGCTTGATAAATCAAGTACCAATAAAGATGCTATCCGTGGTCGAGAGCAGCAGTTGATAGACTCTAATGGTGGTGCTAAATCTCAAAGAGGAACATCAGGCAACGCAATTAATGTTATTAGTCCTAATAACAAGAAAAAGAATCGATACATGAAATCTGCTACAGATGAATTTGGTGAGTTGATATGAGGAGAATAGTTGGGAATGTCGGAGCTTTTAAGCTTCCAAATGGTGAGTATGGATTCGGAAGAATTTTCAAATATGCTGATGTTGCATTTTATAGGCATATTGGTAAGAATGAAAAGGATTTGCCGAAAACTGAAGATTATGCCTTTATTGTGGGGGTTTATAATAGTTCTGTTTCCCTAATGAAGTATGTTGAAAAAAGACCATATGTGACTGAAAGTGAGGTAACTTCTCCACCGACATATATAAGAGATTGTATATCTGGTGAGTATTCCATTTACTATGCAAACGGTGATATTGTTCCATCTACTTATGAAGAATGTAAGAATTTGGAGGTCTGCGCAGTTTGGGAATTAAGCCACGTTATAGATAGATTAATGGGGGATGACAAATGGCAAAAATGTATGGCATTATAAAGATAATCTTTTCTTAATCACGCTTCATTAAGAATTTAGAGCAGTATATTGTA
>NZ_FR890760.1:1256-1478 GCF_000435935.1 Ruminococcus sp. CAG:57
CACCCATTCTATGTTGATAAACTTGGTTGGACTTTAGCACGTTTAAATACAAAAAAAGCAAAGCCCATAATGAACAGGCTTTGCTTTTTGCACATATAAGATGTTATTTCACCAAATAATGCAAGATAGTAGTATCTGTGCGGAAGTGGTGGAGTATGAACAAGCTCACATACATTGCTGCTACTCGATCGTAGACAACTGGCTTGTTGATAGATTCGGCTG
>NZ_FR890760.1:1559-3099 GCF_000435935.1 Ruminococcus sp. CAG:57
TTTGAGTTTCCTCTTATTGCGTTTAAACTCATCTTCGATTGCTTGAATATACTCAGCACGTTTTGATGGATCATTTTCCATTTCTTTTAAAACTGTGTAATAGGTATTCTGTGCACATATTGCTCTACAGTAATGGAGTGCATCTGGAACGCGTGCTTCTGTCTTTGTTAACAAAGAATCACTACCTTTCTCTTCTGCTTCTCTAATATATTCTTTTAGCTTCGAAACTTCAACTATTCCTTTCAATACAGTACGATTATGTTTTCCGCCTTTTCCAATACTATAAATGTGAACTGTTTGGCAGTCAATGAATTTTATATCATCGACTTTTAAGTGGCCGAGCTCGCGGCGTCTTAAACCTGTGGTTAATGCAACATCACGAGCTTTTTCACCACGTTTGGTGTTGTATTTAGTTGGATCATCTTTAAGACAAACACCGTGGCGAATAGGGTGATCGTAGTCACCCATGTACTTTCCAAAAGTTTTGCAAACTGCAGCCAAATAATCATGGATAGTGTTGCTGCTCCGGTTTCTTGCCTTTAAATCATCAACGAACTCTTGGATATGTTTTTCAGCTTCTTTTAAAGTCAGGTATGAGGTGTGATACTTTTTCTCGAGAAAATGACAGAATTGAACATTTCCTTCAATATAGTCTATTTTGGTCCTTTTAGCAAAGAGCTTCCACTTGAAGCAGTTGATACGGTTGCAGATATCATTAATCTCTTCTTTTGATTTCCCCTCCAACGCAAGTCTTTCCCTAACATTTTTTCGTTTTGAAATTGTCCAAATCTTGTACTGGTGTTTGCTTTCCTTGAAAGCAGCCATTCCATTGAGTTTCTTGATTATAAGTGTCCTCAGCGTGTACGTACCTACTTCTACCTTTATATTTTTACCCTCGACGCAAACTGTGATCTTATTAAATTTATTCATAATAAAAACTCCTTTATTCTTTAGTAAAATAAAAAGCACTTGTTAAGTGGCTCTGAATGCCAAAACTAGGATGTTCCCAGTTCAAATGAAGCAAGATATCAATAACTGACATCTTCTTTAAGTGCCTTTCAGCCTTGACTCAATGGAGGCTGTGTCCCTTTCAACGTTTGCAGTGTGTTGATTCACCTGACTTCTTTGCAGCGGAAGTCGCGCTTGCGTTTTCCATATGGGAACGCATCCCATTCGACCTTTGTAGTGAGCCGATCCACTTGGCTTCGTTGCGGCGGAAGCCCTCGCCCGCATATGCTGGAAGAAATATGCGTTCCTTTCGGCAAATTTAAAGCGTTGCCGAATAGTCCAGCTTCTTGCTAGACCAACGCTCATAGGCACTCAAGCGACCCACGTTACTTTTGGCAATATTTTATTCTACAATTATTTTTTTAGTTTTATAAAAAACAGTATTCTTATGTATTTATTAACCCCAAAGAAACTCAGCAAGATAGATCTGCTGATAATCGATGAGCTCAGTTACATTTCTTTCAACAAGTATCAATCGAAATTGATTTAGCTTTTTGAGAATGAAATAATACTCGAATTCCTCATAGACATA
>NZ_FR890761.1:0-233 GCF_000435935.1 Ruminococcus sp. CAG:57
TTGTTCAGATTTCTTGTAGTCGAATTGATATCGGCATTAAGCCCTTTCATGGCGGCAGTATACTCAGACGTATCACCACCGATTTTGACGTACATGCCTTTGATTTTCTCATCTGATGATGACTTAGCCATTACTCACCCTCCCATGCCTTTATTTTCGCAATATACTTTTCATATCGTTCTTTGCTGATTTTTCCCTGCTTATATCGTTCTTCAACAACAGGTAGGTTCGCT
>NZ_FR890761.1:298-3098 GCF_000435935.1 Ruminococcus sp. CAG:57
AACGACCTTTTTACCGGCGGCGATTAATCGCTGTCGGTCATAGGCGCAGGCATAGTTCACTACCATACCATACGTCATGCGGTCTAAATCAGCGACAGTAAGACCCCTGTTTATAACAAGAGAGATGACCTCCTCCGATTTGAGAGGCCGATCATCTCCGCTTTTACTGCCGCTTATGGATTTTTTCTGTCAACTTTCATGTTTGCCTGCAGTATAGGCATAACCTGATTATAGATATCATCAACAGGAAATGCACCATAGGCGAAGCTGTCAAGCCACGTCTGAATAGGCGGTATACTATCATCATAAGTCTTGGCAAGCACCCATAGGGTGCGGTATTCGACCTGTTGAACAAAGGCGCCCTTACCGAACTGATGTACCTTGACAACGTCCTCAAGGTACTCCGTGCCGAATGCTTCCTTGTATCGATAGAAAAGCCCTGCTGTAGCCTTGAAGCCTATCTGCCTGCTGTCTATGGTCAGGACTATTGTATTGCTCATTGTCATTCACCCGGGGTGTAGGTGTACTCAGGAAACTTTGTGAGTACTGTGTTACCCTTTATACGGAAACGTGCAATGTGTCCTTTCTTGTTGTTGACAGTAGCCTCAGCCGGTGACGGCTTGCAGGCAATCTTATGCTCTGTATACTCATAGTCCATACCGCTGTCTTCCTCTGTCTTAACTGAGAATTTCGTGCGATCTGTAGTATAGCAGTAAGGGAAAACCTCGGTGTATCCCTCGGCTTCTGATGTTGACTCATACTGTACGATCAAGCCGAACTTTGGCGCTTCTCCTGTTCTTGCTACTTCGACCAGTGTGCCGTTTTTCTCTTCGATGACATTTCCGTACCAGTCTTTCTCAAGATCATCACACAGGTCAAGTGTGGTGATAGTTCCCTCGTAACCCTGATTAGTCTGACCTGCGAATGCTACTACGCCGTCAGCCCATACCTCATTGCTTGATGACTTCGGGTCAAGGCTTACCTGACGGGTGCCCGAAAGCTTTGTCTTATGATACTTAAGTTCTCCATATGTGATAGTTGTCGCACCACTGACATCTGTAGACTCTGTAATCAGTGCATGGGCAACGGCTTTCACTGTTCCTTTCATTAATATTCCTCCTTGCGATCGAATTCGTATACCCACATATCCATTTGCTGATCCTGCCCCAGATAGCCTGCGGCGACTGAGAAACATATGCCCTTATCCATAAGGGCGTTCTCAAATAGGATATGTGTTTCTTCATCTTCCGGCTCGCAGTATATTTCAACTGCAATCCGTGGGATAACTGCGACAGTTCTTCCGTCTGCAGATATCGTCTGAGGTGTCTTGTTTATCCATGTTGCGAACGGCAATTCCGTTTCCACTGGAAAATCTATCTTAGCAATCCTGTCCGCAGGAATGCCTGAAAGTGATATAAGTTCTGTCAATGTCATTTCGACTTCTCAATCTCCTTTCTGATGTTTTCCGGTAATTTTTCTTCGGCATACTCTTGTCCGTATATCATGTGCGGATAAGCTTTCGCCTTAAACGGAAGAGTTCTGCCACCACGCTTCATAGCATGGCCATACTCCAGCAGGTGTGTGAGAAGATACTGCTTATTCTTCTTGAAATTCACTATCTGCCGAATGTCGAAAGAGTCCTCGTACTCGGTGCTAACTGTAAGCGCCTTGGCATACTTGCCGGAGCGGGTATTGAACGTGAAGTGTTCTTGGACGACCTTGCGGGTTTCCTTTGCGGTCTTCTTAACGGCTCTTTTGGCGGCTTCATTAACACGGTGACTTTCTTGCTGAAATGCGTGCTGTAAAGCCTCAGCCATCTCATCAGGACTCATTGACATGGATTTCTAACCTCTTTTTCCGCTTTTCTATTGATAACTGCCAAGCCTGCGGCTTAGCGTCCTTTATCATCTGAACTTGAATGACGTTATACTGGTCGCCGTTCATTATCACAATGTCAGTCGCCTGCGGCTCGGCGATAAGTGGTATTCTTATCACCTTATCACAGCGGTGCTGATACTCAGCGGCTTTATAGAAACGCTCTGAGCCGACGGTACGATTGTCATATCTTATGCCTGCTTGCTTGATTTTCAAGCTATTGGCATTGATGATAGTTGCCATAGTGCATATTCCGTCATTGAACGTCTGCCGCTTGCTTATCATACGCTTCCTCCTGACATCTCCTCAATCTGACATCTTGCTCTCAGAGCGAAGAGCTGAGAGCGATAATTTTTTTCAAAGTCCTCGAAGCAATCGTTATATATATATCTGCAGCAGTCGATCAGAAGCTGGGCGTCGCCGTTGATATTTTCGTCAACGTTGATATCCAGCACCTGACCTGCATATCCGTTAAGTACTCCTATAGCACGTGCTATAATGCTGTTTATCTTTCTGTCAGTAGCCTCGTCTGACCAAGTTATGTTCAGCTGATTTTTAACTTCCTCGAATAATGCCTGCTGCATTTATATCAACTCCTTATGTTTCTGACGGTGTGACAGTGTATACTGTCGGGATAAATCTCTTAAGCTTTGAGATATCCAGATACCTGAAAGCATTGCTGTCGAGTGGCTTGCCGTTGCCGTATGTTTTGATCTTATATGTCCTTGCGTCATCAAGGAACTTGAATGAGTCATCAAACTCCAGCTTGCCACCCTTGGCCATGCCAAGACCCATGAAGTAACGCTTGCCAAGGCCGAAGATAGCTCTGTCATCAGGAACGGCGCATGACTGGATAATAGTGCATGGAATAGGCATAACATCGTTAACCCATTTTCCTTGAACGAAATTTGTTGTCGCAGGCATT
>NZ_FR890762.1:0-797 GCF_000435935.1 Ruminococcus sp. CAG:57
ATATCAGGGAGATTATTCCAAAATTGATTTTCATCAACTTCACGAAGAACCTTTTTGCCGAAATATTCTGCAACTTCGTCCATTTCTGTACGAACGGCTACATAATCATCTGTCAAATCAGAATGATCTCCTTTGGTGTCTGTGATGATCAATGCATAGCCGGTTTTTGAAAGGTCAAAATCAATTTTTTGGATACTTGGATTTTGAATGTTTTGAAAATCAAGAAAAACAAATCCACCAACGGAGCAAACCATCTGATCCATCAATCCGCTTTTCTTGCCAAAATAAAAGTTTTCTGCATATTGTCCGATTTTTGCGATTTCTACTGCACCGATCTGATTGTTATTGTAATAGCTGTCAATTGCTGTTGCAATCAATGTTTCAAATGCAGCAGAAGAAGAAATACCGCTTCCACCAAGTACATTTGAAGTTGTATACATATCAAATCCGGAAATTTCTACACCTAAATCCTTAAAGCGAGCTGCAATCCCTCTGACAATTTCAGAAGAACCTTTTTCACCGATATGAACATCCAAATCGTCCAGTGAAACTGCAAATTCATCGTATCCCTCTGATTTAATTCTGATGATGTTTTCGTCATGAAATGCTGCAACACCGATAACATCTAAGTCAACTGCTCCTGCAATGACACAGCCATGTTGATGATCGGTATGATTACCGCCGATTTCTGTTCTACCCGGAGCAGAATAAACGTGTATATCATTTCTATTCGGATACAGTGCTGTGAATTTCTCCACAGCACTAATATATCGTGATTTCTGACTTTCTATATCCTG
>NZ_FR890763.1:0-1173 GCF_000435935.1 Ruminococcus sp. CAG:57
AAGAAGCAAGTTCACATTGATGCTTTAGATATCAATGATGATGCTATTTCAGTTTTGCAAAAAAAGTATGATGATAATCCTGATGTTGATGTTCGTAAAACTGATACGCTATTCGATCCTCAACTCGATAAATATGACATATCGCAATTATGGTTAAAGCAAACGGACACATTGTTGGATGAACAGTTAGATTTTTTCAACTCTACAGGTGGATATTATACTGGCGTTATAGGCAATCCGCCGTATGGTGCTTGGCAGGATTATGAACGACGTGATCAATTAAAAAAGAAATATGTCGGACAGTACGTCAAAGAAACCTATTCTTTGTTTTTATTGAGGTGCATATCTGTATTAAAACTAAACGGAAGATTATCTTTTATTATCCCTGATACGTTTTTGTATGTTAATATGCACACAAAGCTTCGTGAGCTTTTATTGAAGAAAACGAAAATTGAGGAAATCATTATTTTTCCGTCAAAGTTTTTCCCTGGCATTAGTTTTGGATACTCTAATTTATGTATCATTACTTTAGAACGAAGCGAAATGCAAGACGCAATCAACAATTCAGTAAAGATATATAGAGGATTTAAAAAATCCGAGGAATTTCGTCAGTTAATCGCAAATGATACATTGCCAGCTTACATAGAGCAGTTTAATCTTAAACAAAGTGAGGTCTTATCTAATCCTCAACATAGATTTGTTTTCGCTGATAATCAAATAGTTTCTTTATTAAGGGAAACCACAGTCAATCTTGGAGATGTTGCAGATGTAGTAACAGGTTTCTATACAGGAAATAATACTAAATTCATTAAAGCTGCATCAAATGCTGTAAAAGGTGCAAAAAACTATGAGGTTATAGATCCAAGTATGATTGTAGATAATTCTTCTACTGATGGAGCATCAGACCTATCCGAAGCATATATTCCATTTATAAAAAGTGCATCTGATAAACGATATATTCGTAGTCGTGAGGATTGGTATGTGCGCTGGGACAGCGAAACTGTCTCCTTTTATAAAGCTGATAAAAAAGCTCGATTCCAGAATTCCGAGTATTATTTTAAGACGGGTATCGGAATTCCTATGGTTAAGTCAAGTAGAATTAAGGCTTTTTTGATGCAGAACCGAGTATTTGATCAATCAATCGTAGGGATATTCCCTAAAGACAAAACAAAG
>NZ_FR890764.1:0-14725 GCF_000435935.1 Ruminococcus sp. CAG:57
AGCCTCAATCGGCGACAGCCGACTAGGTGCAGATTTAATGAGAAAAAGCACGCAGAAGTTGTGCTTTATATAGATGTAGTATCGGAGTACAAAATCTGCACCGTTTTCCCTATCCCTTAGCAAAATGTAAATCCGCAAAGAGCGTAGCGATTTTGCGGTGGTATGAAGTTGCCCGAATAAACTGTAGGGGCTTGGCTCAATTTCTGTTTCACCGAAATGCGACAGCCCATTCGGAAGGGCAATGCCGTGTTTTCGCTGTTTGTTATTAAATTTGTATAAAACTATCGTTTACCGATGCCTTATAATTGTATACCGAAATAAATATTTTTGGTTGACAATGGACTTGGTATGTGATACAATATTAATTGTCAAATAAAAAGTAAAGGATAGGTTTACAATGAATAACAATGCTAAAAACAAAACAAAACAAATAGTCGGTATCGGAGTTATGACGGCTATAATCGCTGTGCTTTCGCAGATAACTATTCCGCTTCCTACTCACGTTCCTGTTACGCTCCAGACTTTTGCTGTGGCTCTCGCAGGATATTTCCTTGGCTGGAAGGGCGGTGCGGTCTCTGCACTGGTATACGGTCTGCTGGGCGCTATCGGTGTGCCAGTGTTTGCAGGCTGGTCAGGCGGTTTCTCCGTTATCGTAGGGTATACAGGTGGATTCATTTACGGATTTATCGTTATGGCTCTTCTTTGCGGTCTTGGCGCAAAGTTCTGCTCTGACAAGATAAGCGGTAAGGTCATCGCTATCGTGCTTGGTATCGCAGGTCTTGCTTGCGACCACCTGCTCGGTGCTATCCAGTACGCTATCGTTGCTAATATCTCTATTGGCAAGTCTATCCTTCTTGTTTCTGTTCCTTATCTTGTAAAGGACGTTATCTCTGTTGTTGCTGCTTACCTTATCAGCATCGAGCTTGTAAGCAGACTTGCAAAGACAGGTTGCTATGCTTACAAGAGAGCCTGAGCTTAGATTTCATCATCTGCTGTGCCTGCCGCTTTTTCAGGGGAAAGGCTACAGTGACGGTTTTTCGGTGAATATGCAGTCTGTGAAAGACAGATTGGAGAGCGAGGACACTGCGGTGCGGTTTGTGTGCAGCGGAGATATGATATGTCAGCACTGCCCAAACAGGACGGAGGACGGTTGTTTGCTTGACGGCTGTGGTGGAACGGTGGCACAGAAAGACAGTGAGGTTTGCAGACTTTCTGAGATAGAATGTCACTCAGTAGAGAATTATCGCAGTGCGCTGACAAGGCTGAGAAGCAAAATGGATAAAAAGGTATTTGATATACTATGCTCGGAATGTCGCTGGGCAAAGCTTGGTTTGTGCAGCTTTGAAAAGTGGCGTGAGGGCGTTGACGGATTGCTTTCTTCGTGACAGGTCACGTCTGTCATTTTTTACACAAAAGTACAGCTCCTGAGAAGAAACTCGGGAGCTGTACATTTTTTTGCTTATTCTTCACTTGCCTGATATGCGGATAGGAATTTCTCGTAGATATCGGGATAATGTTTTTTTAGTCTTACAGGCTTAAGGTCGGGGTTGGTGAAGCAGTGGGAGGTGTGGGCAAGGCAGGCTGTTTTCTGAGTGGTAAGGTCAAAGATCTCGTAGTCAAGCTCGTAGGCACAGCCGTTGAACTTTGACAGCTTACAGCGCACTTCAAACTCGTCTCCGAAACGGACGGGATATTTATAGTGTGTTTCCACGGAGAGCACTGGGGAAACTATCCCTCTTGCCTCTATTTCGTGGAAAGGGCAGCCAAGCTGTTCCATAAGGTCAACACGGGCTTCCTCAAGCCAGCGGACGTAATTTGAATGGTGGATTATATCCATGCGGTCTGTTTCATAATAAAAGGCTTTTCTTTTGTAGGGGGTAAGTGTCATTGTAAGTCCTTCTTTCTGTGTGTTGTATGGGTGTGATAAAAATAGCGGGCGACCAATGGCCGCCCCTAATTGTTGCTGAATTATTCAAGCCATATGAAGTTGTTATCGGTGTTCACAAAGTCCATATTATAAAGGAAAATGACCTTTGTTATGCCGTTATCTTTTACATACTCACTGACGGTCTTATCCATGATGTGGTAATAACGCATATCTATCATTGTGATGTGCTTATACTTGTCGGCAAAGAACGGCATGACGGTGTTTGCATAGCTGTCTTTTATAATAAGGACGTGTTCGTCGTTTTCACCGTTTGTCTCTATTTCCGTGAGGGCAAAGTTTCCGCCCATGAATGTGGAGTATTTATCCTTTTTGGTCTTGAATGAATCGTCAAAAAGGGTGTCTGTTTGTTTGTTTTCTTGAACATAATTTACCTTTACGCTGTTGTCAGGGTTTGAGTAGAAGTGCATTTCGTCAGCAGCGGAGAAGTCTGTTGGGGCTTTTGAATAAAGTGTGCCATGAAAGTCCTTTACAGTTTCTATATTGTAGGATGCCTGTGGGATATCTTCATTCATGGCTGTCATAAGTGCGTCAAATCCCACTTTTGCGCCCTCGGCGGTCCAATGGTGGTCGGTCTTATAGAAAACCTGCGTGGACTTTGCGGCGTCTTTGAGCTGGTCATATGGGAAGCAGAGGTTTATCCTGTCGCTGAGGATAGAGCTTATATACTTTTTGCTTTCAAGCTGATCGTCGGTCTGTGTGACCGCAGGGAGCTTGTCTGACATAACGGAAACTGCATTCGGCACAAGAAGAAAGCTTACGTCGACGGATTTATCAAGGTTGTCAGCAAAATCGTTAAGACAGCTTATATTTTTCTCGATAAGAGGTCTGTTTTCCTGATAGTCTTGGAGATAATAGCCATCCTTGCCGAAATATACACCGTTCTGATAGTTTTTCAGAAGCGTGCGGTCGGTGACTGTTTTAAGACTCACAAGCTGGTCTTTCATAAATATCTGATCGGACATATAGCTTTCGATATCGGAAGTGAACTCGCCTTTTTCAAGTCTTTTCCATGAAAATTCAGGGGCTTGCTGGAGATAGCGGTTCTCATTTTCTGAGAATTCACGGTCCTCGGAAATAAAGCTTGCCACTGAAAAGCCAAATATGAACAGCAGAAAGCACACTATCATAATATAGTTTTTAAGTTGTTTTTTCATATCTGCCGTCCTCCTTTAAAATCTGAAATACAGGAACGGATTGAATGAATTACCTGCAAGGTAGGCGGTGGAAACTGCCAAAAGTGTTAATGCGCACAGCGGCTGGAGTATACAGCCGCATATCTCAGGACACTTGATCTGAAGCTTAAGGCAAAGCTTTTTTGGAAGCTGTGTTGAAGCTATCACAAGTATCACTATTGTTACTGCATACTGTGTGAGCCAGAACACTGTTTGGTGATTTATGAGAGGAAGTCCCCCAGCACCGAACATATTTTTGAAGTTCTGTGTGAGCTTGCCGAAATCTTCATAGGAGAATATTCCCCAGCCTATGACTATAAAAAGAAGTGCATAGAGGTGCTGGAAAAATGCAGGTATCTTTTTCAGGGCTTTGCCCAAGAAAAGCTTTTCACATAGGAGTATCACACCGAAGTACACACCCCATAGCATAAAGTTCCAGTTTGCACCGTGCCAGAAGCCTGTGAGAAACCATACTATCATGATGTTAAGGCACTGTCTTGCTTTGCCCTTGCGGTTACCGCCAAGTGGGATATAGACATAATCTCTGAACCAGCTTGAAAGTGACATATGCCAGCGTCTCCAGAAGTCTGTGATAGAGGTGGAGATGTAAGGGTAGTTGAAGTTCTCGAGAAAGTCGAAGCCGAACATTTTGCCAAGACCTATTGCCATATCGGAATAGCCTGAGAAGTCAAAGTATATTTGGAAGGTATAGGCTATTATGCCAAGCCAGCTTGCGGCAACGCTCAGTTCGGATTGCGCTGAGTTTGAGATAGTGTCGAAAAGCTCGCCGATAGTATTTGCGAGAATGACTTTTTTGCCAAGACCTATGGAAAATCTCCACACGCCCTGTGCAAAATGCTCTATGCTCTCGTTACGCTTTTTGAGCTGTTCCGCAACGTCGATGTATCTTACGATAGGACCTGCGATAAGCTGTGGAAAAAGGGCAACATAGGTGGCAAGGTCAAGGAAGTTCTTCTGACTTCTTACTTCGCCCTTATAAACGTCGATAACGTAGGAAAGGGTCTGGAAGCTGTAGAATGAGATACCGATAGGGAGGGCAAGACCCAAGGCCTTTATCTGCGTGCCGAAAATGCTGTTTGCCGCACCGATGAAAAAGTCGGTATATTTAAAAAACAGAAGAAGCCCGATGTTCCACACCACCGCTCCTATCATTGCGATGAGCGGAGTGTATTTTTTTGCGTTTTTACGCTGTTTGTCTGCCAATAGTCCTGTTATATACGCAACGATAGTGGAAGCTATCATGAGGACGATATAAACAGGTTCGCCCCATGCGTAAAACACAAGGCTGAAGATAAACAGCACCAGATTGCGTGTTATGCGTGGGACGATATAATACGTTATCAGTACAATAGGCAGGAAAGCGAACAGAAATGTTGTACTTGAAAAAAGCATATATTTATTACTCCTAGCCTATTATCTCTTTTGCTTTATCGTTATCGTTTGAAAGACAGAGGTAAACATAATTGCCGTTGGTTACAAGAACAGGGTCATTAAGCTTTGTCATTTCCTCAGGGACATAGTTTTCAAAAACCTTTTTCTGGCTTTCGACTCTTGCTGTAAGTGTATCTGCGATAGCCTTTGCACTGTCTGCGTCCTTGGCTTCAAAGCAGTCTATCTCCTCGGCTGTTCCTCCTGATGAGCTTACATAGACCTTAGCCTTTGTATAGCTGTCTGCTGATATGCCGATTATCTTTTCTATCTTTGCTTCGTCAAGCTCTGCAAGCTCGTCCTTGAACTCTATGCCGTCCTTGAGCTTGTCCGCAACGGCTGTTACGTCAACGCTTTCGTTTGTCTGAGCGGCTGCCGCTGAATTTGCGGAGTTTGCTGTGCTGCTGTCAGAGTCTGAACCGCAGCCTGTAAGTGCTGCTGTGCTTATGCACATAACTGCCATAAGAGTGCAGAGTATCTTCTTTGTTTTCATAATTTTTCTTTCCTTTCTTATGTGTTGTCGATTATATAGTTGAGCCACTTGTCGCAGTATTCACTCATAAGGTGTATTCCGTCTGAGGAGGCTTCCTCCGGAAGAGTGCCGTCTGCGCCTGCTACAGCGGAGGTACAGTCAAGATAATTTATACCTGTCTGCTGTGCCACCTCTGAGATAGCCTGATTGAATGTGGCTACATTTGTGTTATTTATGGCGTCGCCCTGCAAGCTTCTTGAAGCTGTTACAGGGAGGATAGATTCAGCATAGATAACAGCGTCAGGCTGTATCTCCTGAATTTTTGTGATAAGCTGTGTATAATAATCCTTGAAGGTGTCGATATAAGGCCAGCCAAGCTCGTTAGTGCCGAGGTTTATATACACTCTGCCATATTGTCTTTCTCCAAGAGCGTCGATAACAGTTCCTGCATTGCCGTTTGAAAGGGTGATGTTCTGGTCTGTCATAACGGTGTCGATGTGCATTCCCACAGAGCAAAGGAACGTTGCTTTTGGTTTATCGCAGTTGTTTTGCAGACCAACTGTTCGTGAGTCGCCTATGAAAACTGCGTCGGAAAGGTCGTCGGCGTCATCATGGGTAACTGAGCTGTCAGTAAGGCTTTCATCTATGCTACTCTCATCGACCATGCTTTCTGCCTGAGAAGAGTTGTCTGCATTGCTCTCGGAGCTTTCGTTCTCTGCCACAGAGCTTGAAGCTGACATCTTCTTTGCTTCCACAGCCCTGCTGTTGCCGCTTCCTGCATGGAAGCCCCATATTGCCGCAAATGCTATGCACACAAGACAACTCAATGACACTATGCTTTGCTGTGCTGTGGCTCTTTTTTTTCTTATATTTTTCAAATTGCTACCGTGTTGGCTCTCCATTATACTACCTCTTATATTATCTCTCCTGACCTGCAAAAATGCAGATCCGTTTCAAAGATTATCATAACACATTTTACAGCCTTTTTCAAGTGCTTTTTAGTCGAATTAAGGATTTTCTTCACTTTTTACAAACAGACGCAAAAAAGTCGGGAGAATTTGTTCTGCCCGACTTATTGTTGACAAATTATTCTGTTTTATTTGTTTGAAAAAGTTTTATTTCCAAAGCTTTTCAGGATAAACGCCAGCCTCTATAAGCTTTGCGATATCGGCTTTAACGGTTGGCTTATCCTCTTTATATGTAACGCCGAACCACTTATCGTGAGTTTCCAGAAGCTTGCAGTCTGCAACTCCTGTTTTTATCATTGTGTCTATACCCGCAGGAAGGAGAAACTCCGCTGTCAGGCTGTCTTTATTTTCTTTCATAAAGTCTGTGAACATACCATTGAGCTTATCTATAAAGCCGTCAGGGCAAGCCCACATATTCATTGACACATAGCAGTTCTCGTCAAGCTCGGCTGTTTCTTCCTTGCCTGAATAGACCTTGCCGTCATTCTCACGGCGGATATTGTAGGTTTCAACAACGTCTGTGAGCATAGAGTCTTTCACTTCACAGACGCCTCTGTTCACTGCTCCGAAGTCGCTTAGAGTGTTTTTCAGTATGAAGCCTGCCATGCCGAGATGAAGCTTTTTGCGATCTGAGTTTTCATTGCAGAGAAAATCGTGGAGCTTCACAAAAGCTTCCTTGCCGTAAAAATCATCAGCGTTTATTACTGCGAAAGGCTCATTTATAACGCCCTTGCAACAGCAGACTGCGTGACCGTGACCCCACGGCTTAACACGTCCCTCAGGTACGGAATAGCCCTCCGGAAGACAGTCAAGCTCCTGATAAACGTAATCTATCTTGACGTATTTTGAGATACGGTCGCCTATCATTTTATCAAAGGCATCACGGATATCCTTTCTTATAATGAATACGACCTTGTCAAAGCCTGCCTCAACGGCGTCATAGATAGAATAATCCATTATTATCTCGCCGTTTGGTCCGAAAGGTTCAAGCTGTTTTATGCCGCCTTTGAAGCGACTTCCAAGACCTGCGGCAAGTATGCAAAGGGTACAACTCATAATTTTTTATCTCCTTGTTCTTTGTTCTTTGATTTCTCAGTTTAATTTTATTCTATTTCTTAAAATTATATTAACATTATGCCATACTTTAAAGTAAATGTCAAGAGATTTTGACATTTTTATTCAGTTTTTTGCGATGCTTTTCTGCGTATTTTACATCTTTCTTACACTTGACAGGGTGATACTAATGTGATATACTGATATGACAAAAATCAAATAATATCCCTGAAAAGGGTGGAGGATGATATAAATGGCTAAGACGGCTTTGGTAACAGGCGCAAGCTCGGGAATTGGCAGAGAGATAGCGAGAGATCTATCTGCAAGGGGTTTTCGTGTGATACTCAGCGCAAGACGTGAGGAAAGGCTCAGAGAGCTTGCGGAGGAGCTTGGTGACAATACAAGGGTGATAGTTTGCGACGTTTCCGACAGGGAAGAATGTCTGCGGCTTTATGAGGAAACAAAGAACGAGAAGATATCAGTGCTTGTGAACTGCGCAGGCTTTGGTGCAGTGGGCAGCTTTGACAAGCTTCCTCTGGACACTGAGCTTAAAATGATAGACACCAACGTTACAGCGGTGCATATGCTCACAAAGCTGTTTTTGAAAGACTTTGTTGCCGCTGACAGGGGTTATATAATGAATATAGCTTCCTCGGCAGGGCTTATGTACGGCGGCCCGATGATGGCAACATACTATGCTTCAAAGGCTTATGTTGTGAGCCTTACCAGCGCAATATATGAGGAGTTGAGGGCGAGAAACAGCAGGGTACACGTTTGTGCGGTATGCCCGGGTCCTGTGGATACGGAGTTCAATGACGTTGCAAACTGCAAGTTCGGCGTAAGCTCCATAACACCACAGTTTTGTGCAAAAAAGGCTCTTGAGGGAATGTTCGGCAGAAAGCTCATCATTATCCCTGAGAAGTCTATAAAGGCACTTTATGCAGGGGCTAAATTTGCTCCTAGAGGTATCGTGCTGAAAATGACTGGAAAGGTGCAGAAGAAAAAGCTTGATAAATGACGGTTTAGTATTTTTACATAAGATAAAAAAGTTTTGTAAAGTGCGAAAATTGGGCTATACTTCTAAAAATCAATAGTACAAATTGTTGTGATTGCATAAGAAAACGTTATCATATTTGGTAAATCGGCCGATTGAATTTTTTCGGAAAATAAAGTACAATGTAAGTAAAGTTATTTAAGAAAGGAAGTTTTAGAAATGAAACTTACAAAGATTTTCGCAGGCATGGCTGCAGCAGCTATAGCTACAACAGCTATGGCAGTAACAGCTTTCGCAGCTGATTCAACAGCTTACAACTATCTGTTCATCGCTACAGATATCCCATGTGAGTACAACGATAACGATGAGGCTCTTGTAAATGGTCAGGTCGTTACTTGTAAGGATCTTAAGGTAAAGATCGGTTCACAGGAGTTTAACGTAAGTGCTGCTCCTGGCAAGTCTGATTCAGACAAGCTCTGCTTCCAGATCATCAACAAGTGGAACAGCAAGTTCACATCAGAGATCACTGACTACACTGTAGCAGGCGCTGGTGAGTACATCACTATTGACTTCACAATTGAAGGTCTTGGTGACACAACAGGTAATGCTGGTGTATCTTTCCAAGCTGACGGCACTTGGGATTTCAGAAATCCAGATGACAAAGAAAAGGATAAGGTTGCACAGCCAGCTTACTTCCCTAACAAGTGCGTAGGTATCGCAGGTGGCGCAGGTGGATTCGACACAAACGTTGACTGCCAGGATACTGCTATCAACGGCGACGGCTCTTACACAATTTCTATCGCTCAGTCAGGTACTGTAAACGCTGAGGCTCAGAAGTTCGATGACGGCTCAACAAACGAGGGCTGGATATGGGCTGCTAACGCTGTTCCTGTTGCTCCTGCTACTTCTGGCACAGATTCAAACAGCAAAAAGGATGATTCCAAGACAGATTCTAAGTCTGACAGCAAGACTGATTCAAAGGCTAACAGCACAGCCGCAACAACTTCTTCAAAGACTGGTACAACAGGCACAACAAATGCTACATCTTCAAGCGCAGCTTCTGACAAAACAGCAGCTACAGGCGCAACAGCAGGTATCGCTCTTGCAGGTATCGCTCTCGCAGGTGCAGCTATCGTAGTTTCTAAGAGAAAGTAATCTTAACTGAGGACTTGTTTCTTAGAGTACGTAATTAAAATAACTAAAGGGACTTCCACTGTGAAGTCCCTTTTTGTGTGTGGTATAAAAAATAAAAAAATATCGGCGAATAGTCTAGACAAATGGTAATTAATATAGTATAATGATTGTATACTTTTATTTTGGAGTTATTTTTTATGAGAGTTATTACAGGTTCATGCAGAGGAAAAAAGCTTAAAACTTTGGAGTCGTTGGATACAAGACCAACCACAGATATGGTAAAAGAGGCTGTTTTTTCCATTATTCAGTTTGATGTACCAGCAAGTTCGGTGCTTGACCTTTTTGCAGGCAGCGGTCAAATGGGTATAGACGCTCTCAGCCGTGGGGCTAGTCACTGCGTTTTCGTGGACAGCAATCCTGAGGCTGTGGCTATCGTCAAGGATAATGTGGATTCATGCGGTTTCAATAAGGAATCCCGTGTGCTTTGCATGGATAGTCTGGAATATCTTAAAGTTGCCAAAGCCGGGCTTGATATAGTTTTTATCGACCCGCCTTACAGAAAGGGTATAGTTGAAAAGGCTTTGGAGCTTGTGGAGAACAAGCTCAATGATGGTGCTATCATTGTGTGCGAGCATGAAAAGGAGCTTGAGCTTGGAGAAAGCTACGGCAGACTTAAGCTTCATAAGAGATATAAATACGGTAAGACCGCTTTGACGGTCTATAAGATACCAATGAAAGAAGTGGACTATTGATGCGTATCGCTGTTTGCCCGGGAAGCTTTGACCCTGTTACGCTGGGTCATCTGGATATAATCGACAGAGCTTCAAAGCTTTTTGATAAGGTGATAGTGCTGGTGTCCTTTAATGCTAATAAATCAAGGGCTGCTTTCACACCTACAGAAAGAATGGAAATGATAATCGAGGTCACAAAGCACCTTGATAATGTGGTGGTGGATTGTTATAACGGTCTGCTGGCGGATTATCTGCAAAAAACAGGAGCTAATGCTATCGTAAAGGGACTTAGGGCTGTGTCTGACTTTGAGTATGAGTTCCAGATGGCTCTTGCAAATAAAAAGCTTTACAATGACGCTGAAACGGTGTTTCTCACCACTACGGGAGAGAATATGTTCCTTTCGTCAAGCGTTGTAAAGGAGATCGCAAGCTTCGGCGGAGATATCACAGGCTTTGTGCCGAAACAGATACAGAGCAAGATCACTGACAGGCTCTATAAGCCTGCCAATAATATAGATCAGTAATGAAAGGGTGTTTAAAATGACGGTAGAGGAAATACTTGAACTTATGGACGAACTGCTTGACAAGTCTTCAAGCGTACCGTTTTCACAGAAAAAAATGATCGATGTTGAGCAGATGCGTGAATACATCGACAGCATAAGACTTAACCTTCCGGGTGAGATAAAGCGTGCAAAGGATATGACAAGAGATAAGAAAAATATCCTTACTGAGGCCAACAAGGAAGCCGAGGAGATCGTAAAGAAGGCTAAGGACGAGGCTAAGAAGCTTGTGGCTCAGGAGGAGATCATCAAGCAGGCGGCTGACTATGCAAAGCAGATAGCTGCAGAGGCTAACAAGCAGGCGGCTGATATCGTTGAGCAGGCTAAGGCTAAGGACAAGGCTATCCGTGAGGCACTTTCTGAAAATCTTAACAAGTCGCTTTCTGAGGCGGCTGAGGTGCTTACAAAGAGCCTTAAGGACGTAAACACTACTAGGGACGCAGTTTCCAAGATAGGTGCGGCAGAGAAATAATATTGTTTGATGTAAGCAGATGGGCTTTGCGGCTCGTCTGCTTTTTTCATAACTAAAATTGTCCATATGAAATTCAGGCAGAATGTGAAAAATTGTGACAATATCTATTGACAAAGGAGCATATGTTGCCTATAATAAATAGTATATGATAAAAAGGCGAGCTTTTTCGCCTATGTGAAAGGGACGGTATTTTTTTTATGGACGATGTCGGGCGACTGTGGACGGGAATAGGTGTTTGTGCGGCGGTAATATTGCTTATGGCTTTTCTTACCTTGTGCGAAAATGCGGCTGTGGAGTTCAATGACGCAAAGCTAAAGAAAATGGCTGAGGAGGACAAAGACCCGAAGGCAATAAGGCTTGTGGCTTTGCTGAAAAGAACGGGCAGGGTAGTTGCAACAAACCTCATTGCACGTTCTATTATGATAATCGTAGTTTCGGTGGTGGGAGTCATATTCTTCTACGAGCCGATTTCTGACGGGCTTTATACGCTTTTTAACTATCAGGCACCGTATTATGTTAGCGGCATATGTTCATTTGTTATAATAAGCTGTCTGCTTGCCCTTGTTATATGCACTTTTGGCATAGGCATACCGAAAAAGCTTTGCATTTCAGGCAAGGTGGGCGAGAAGTTCATTTTAAACAACTGCGGCGTATACAAAGTGTTTCTTGCGGTATTCAGCCCATTGGCTGCTGTGAGCGGAGCGGTTTCGGCAGGAATTTTAAGGCTGTTCGGCGTTAAGTCCACAAACAAGGCAGACTCTGTCACTGAGCAAGAGATACTCATGATGGTGGACGCTGTAAACGAAACTGGCGGTATCGAAGAAAGTCAGGCGGAAATGATAAGCAACATTTTTGATTTTGACGATATCGAAGTTCGTGAAGTTATGACACACCGCACAGAAATGGTTGCCATAGAAGAAAATTCCACGCTTTCGGAGGCTGTGAAGCTTGTTATAGGCGAGGGCTTTTCGAGAATACCTGTTTACTGCGACAATGCCGACAACATAAGCGGTGTTATATTCGCAAAGGACTTGCTCAGGCTGGTTTTTGAAGAGGATAAGAAAGAACGTCCTGTAAAGGAGTTCATGAGAGATATAACCTTTGTGCCTGAAAGCAACAAGTGTGGTGAGCTTTTCAAAGAGTTCACTGAAGATAAGACACAGATAGCAGTTGTGGTGGATGATTACGGCGGAACAGCCGGTATCATTACTATGGAGGATCTGCTTGAAACTATCGTGGGTAGTATTCAGGACGAATATGATGATGAAACGGAGGAGATACAGAAAGTATCTTCTGATTGCTATGATATGGTAGGCACAGCAGCGTTTGACGACGTTATGGAGGCTCTTGGCAAGGAGTATCACGGCGAGGTGGATTATGACACTATAGGCGGATTCGTTATGGACCTGCTGGGCCATGTGCCTGAGGATAACGAAAAGGTGACAGTGCATTGGGAAAACGTTGAGTTTAAGGTGCTGTCGATACATGAAAAGAAAATAGAACGGCTCAGGGCTGTGATAAAAAGAGATAATGAAGAGATCACGGACTAAGGGCTGAAAGATACAGACAGAATTTTGTGTAAAAATCGAGGACAAAAATTGAAAAAAAAGAAAATGGTCGCCGCACTCACAGCGGCAGTGCTTATCTGCACATCGGGGTGCAGTTTAGGCGGAACGGGAGAGAAAAATAAAAACCGTTCAAAAAATACTTTTGTGAACACTCATGCGTATGTTGAAGCCAGTTCGGAAAGACATACTGAAACAGGGCTTGACAGCAGAAATGAGAGCTTTACGGCACTTGAGATACCTGACACGGCAGAGTATATCGCCGATTTTCTTTGTACTGACGAAAAACGTGTGTTTTCACAGCTTTACAAAGGGCTGAGCGAATTTGAAAGCTCTGTGGAGCTGGCTGAGGGAGTTATAAGCAAGGACGATATCGGTGCGTTTATCTCCATGCTTACTTCGGCGTGTCCTTATATCGACTATATGGGTTCACAGTATACTATCTGCATTGACGGAGATGGATATGTGACATCTGTGGAGGTCACATATGACAAGACCGCTGAGGAAGCGCAGGCAGAGAAAGAAAAGCTGGATAAAAAGGTCGGGGAGATACTTGCAGGCATTGAGCAGGGCTGGTCGGATTATGACAAGGTGCTGTATTTCCATGACAGCATAATTCTTGAGTGCAACTATGACGATACAGCAAAAAATTGCTATTCTGCATATGGCTGTCTTGTAGAGGGTAAGGCTGTGTGCGAGGGGTATGCAAAGGCAATGCAGATACTTTGTACCAAGGCAGGTATAAAGTGCATACCTGTGGCAGGCAAAGCCTATGACGGCGGAGCTGTTCAGCCACATTTGTGGAATAAGGTCATGATAGACGGTGAATGGACGAACGTTGACCTCACTTGGGACGATCCTGTGACAGATGCAGGGGAGGACTATATCCGCTATGACTATTTTGGCATCACTGACGCCGAGTGTGCAAAAGACCATACAGCGGACGATAACAAGTTTTTGAACTATCCTGAGGCATTTTCCTCGGGGGCAAATTATTACAGAAGAAACGGTCTATATGCTCAAAGCGGTGATGATGTCGTTCAGATGATGTGCCGTTCTGTGGCGGAAGCAATGGCTGACAGTGGATATGCAAGGCTAAAATGTGCTGACAGTGAAATGTATGACAAGGCTGTGGATACTCTCTTTGATGAGAATAGCGGTGTTATCTTTGACGTGCTGAGGCGTGCATACAGTCAGGCTGGGGGAGATTGGTCTACCTCGAAATATGCGGTCATAAAAAATGACGAACTGTGTACTGTCACGATAATACTTTACAAAAATGAATAATTTTCTCAAAAGCAAAAAATATGCTCAAATGTGTTGAAATTTGCGGTGCTTTGTGATATAATAAATGTATTAGTGCGATAAAATATGATATTTTGGATATATCTTGGAAAGGAATGTTATTTTTAGTATGAGCAGTGCTACTAAGCAGAAGTCATCAGCAGGCAAGAACGTGCTGATATTCTTTATTGTTTTTATTATTCTGGAAATGCTTATAGTTGTGGGAGTGGGACGTGTTTTCAAAAACAAGAACGTTACACCGAGCATTGCAGGCTACAGCCTGTACATAATGAATGGTGACGGCATGGGTGACAGAGTTCCTGACGGCGCACTTGTTATCACATCGAACATGACCCCTAGCACAGACAAGATAGGCGAGGCAGTTGTGTGCGAGAACGTGCCTGATATTGGAACAAGCGTGTTCTGGCTTTATGACATCACTTCAACTGACGATAACAACGGCGTTGTTTACACTGTTTATCAGGAAAAAGACCCTGCAAAGCTTTATGAGATAAGCTCAAAGAACGTTGTGGGCGTAGCTTCTACATATTACATGACAGCAGGCAAGGTGCTTACGTTTATGTCGTCAACATTCGGCATGATAGTGTGTGCTGTTGTTCCTATATTCCTGCTCGTTGTTATCGAGCTTATAATTGCTATCGCTACTCATTCTTCAGATGATGAGGAAGAGGACGATGACGAGGAAGAACCTGCAGAGAGCGTTACTCTTGACGATTTCCTGTTCGGCGGCGAGAACGAGGGCGAGCAGATCGCAAAACATCGCAAGCACGTTGACGACGAGATAGCTTCTCACCACAAGGCTGAGCCTGAGGGTGAAGAGAAGGCTGAAACGGAGGAAGTTATCGAGGAAGTAGAAGAGGTCGAGGAAACTATATTTGAAAGACCTGCGGAAAAGGAAGAGC
>NZ_FR890764.1:14756-15298 GCF_000435935.1 Ruminococcus sp. CAG:57
AGCGTGCTGAGATAGACCGTTCTTACTACGAGAGAGCTTCACAGCTTCTTGACGAGGCGGCTTCAACTGAGGATACTGTAGCCCCTGAGCCTGAGAAAAAGCCTGTGCCAAAGGCAAAACCTGCGGCAAAGCCTGCACAGCAGACAAAGACAGCGTCAGCTTCCTTGGAGGAACTTATGAAGCTTATGGAGCAGGAGCAGGAAAAGCTCAAAAAACAGCTTGATAAAAAATAATTCTTGAAAAAAATTATCCGTCGGGCGTGTGGCTCGGCGGATTTTTTTTTGAGGGAAGCCTGATGAAAAAAGCCCATTTCAAGGCAAAAAATGCGGCTCTGATGTTGCAAATGCACATAAGTTTTTAAAAATATCGGACTAGCATTGTAAAATGATACAAAACATAAAAAATATCAAAAAAAGTGTTGACAAACAGGGTGGGATAGTGTATAATAGATACTGTTGTGAGGGACACAACAAAACAAAGTCCTGAAAACAACAAACCAGCTAAAAGGGAGCATAGCTCAGCTGGGAGAGCATCTGCCTTAC
>NZ_FR890765.1:0-180 GCF_000435935.1 Ruminococcus sp. CAG:57
TCATTACGCATACGGTACTCTTCCTGGTAGAAATGCGCCACTTTCAACCACTTGTTTGCCACTTATTTGTGCTAAAAATCACCGAAATCGGCTTAAAATCACTACAATTGCATTGCTCAAAAACGTCGCAAAATCGAAGTATTTTTCTGCAAAATAAGTATGTAAATCCGAAGCTCCGAC
>NZ_FR890765.1:199-2988 GCF_000435935.1 Ruminococcus sp. CAG:57
ATCGCAAGCTTTGACCTGATACTCCTGAAACATATGACTGTAGACAGAAAGCGTTGTCGTCTTGCCAAATAGTAACACACTTTCATATGCTGGGTAAATAACGTAAATACGCCTTTAAATAGGCTTCTTTTATCTTTCAGAGGTTCGTCGAGCAGCTTGTAGTAGATGTAGATTTCACGAGGTTTAAAGCTCGGAGATAGCACATTGTGCTGTTTCCGAGCTTTTGTTATCTGAAGTTTCATACCTTCCATGTTCTGCCCTACTTTTCCCCGCACACCTCACTCTTGAGTTTTTTCGCCGCCTTGAAATACTCATGCATTTTCACGTCCGCAGGGTCTATCTGTAATGCAAAGGATATCCTGCCCAGCAGCGAATTTATGTACTTCTCAGGCGTAATGTCAGCACCTTTGAAAAACAGGCTTTGGGAAACTCCGTATTTCTCACAGTAATATATTTCCTGACGTATCTCCCGACGCTGTTTCGACGAGATCTGCGCCTTTTCGTTGACTACTATCCCCGTTACCTGCTGACGTTGCGATGAACCGATAAGCGTTGTTTTTTTCATGTTCAGCTTAAAACCCATTTTCCACAACGCCCTGCTCACAAGTTGCGTTATCTCTTTGGCGTTAAGCACAGCTTTTCCACCTGAAAATGTCATATCATCACAGTATCTTGTGTAATTTATGCCACGCTCTCCACACCACTTGCCTATCCTCTCATCAAATCTTTTCATCACCAAATTCGACATCTGCGGAGACGTTGGCGCACCCTGTGGCAGTATGCTGTTATAAGTGCATATATTTGTCAGCAGCGTTGTTGCAGGCTTAGAAAATCCAAGCTCGCACATGGCCCCATAGACCTTGCCAAAATCAATGCTGTCAAAAAAACCTGAAACATCGAGTTTAAGCACTCTCTGTTGACCAATATGCGGCTCTGCATTTTTCAAAAGCGAAGAGTTTTTGCAATATGCAGTGGCATACTCAGATACGGACAGCGTGTAAAGATACCTTTCAAGTATCCTTCTTTGAACGAGCTTGAGATATTCGTTCGGCACTTTTAACACCCTGTTTTTATGCCCTCTGCCACGATGTATTATCACCTTGCGGTAATTTGAATAACACTTTTTCTGATTTCGTTTATGATAGCGTATTCGGTTGTTGCTAAGCATATAAAGCTTTTTTAAAGGAACATCAAGCTCCTCTGAGATCCTTATGATATCATTATCAATATCATTCATTTTGTCACCTCAAAAAAATAATAACAAGCGTCAGCACAAGATTCAAATGCTTTGGAGCCGAATTTTATTTAATGGAATTAAATCCGATTCGGTGAAAAAGCTTTTGATAAAGCTACTATTCCCTGAAACTTCCACAGCGACTCGCTGTAGTTATGCGTTTTGCAATATCGCTGCTGACGCTTGTCATATTTTACTAAACCATGTTATGTACTCATGATAAAAGCACCTTGTTTGTTTTATGAGATAATTATATCACGCGAAATGCACAACAATTGGTACATCTCGCAGAACACAACTAAAAAAATGGCTGTATATAAACACTCTGATATCATTTTACCAATTTATGCACGACACGTCAATGGGTTATCCTGACATTTTGCGCCAAACGCCAATATTTTGTATGAATACACAAAAAGCCACACGAAGATAGGAAAAAAAGCCGAGCCTTGCTTTTATCACCTCTCAATTCCCCCACCTCTCGAGCTTTTTCCTTTTTATCACTATCCCCACCGGGCTATCCGTTTTTTCGTCAAAATATTCCTCGCAGACCCACCAATGATACTCTTGCCTTGGCAGGGTCGCCCACGTCATATAGCAAAAGCTCCACTGGCGAAGCAATTCCTTCTTCTTGCCGTTTTTCAGACTTTCAGGTAAATAGTCCTCCATAAGCTTCACTATCGTATCATAGCTTATAAATCTCATCTTGTTCTTTCTTTTTATTATGGACAGCCTGTGGGCAAGATAAAAATGCAAAACAACTTTCCATATGCTGCATTTGTATTCTGGGTCAAGTATTGACTCTTTTTTCATTCTCCTGATGATCTTAATACGTTCATCGGGGTCATTCAAAAGGTCGCACAGCGCTGAGATATTAGAACAATCGAAACCGTCCTGCCCACTGTCCATCTTGAAATATCTCCGCCCGTCTAGTTTGTATAAAGGCACTCGTGCTATCTGCCCCTCCTGTGTTTCCACTGCATATGTCCACAACCTCGGGCAGGATCTTATCTCATAGACTTCTCTGCCACTGGTATCCTGACCTCTCTGTACATTAAGAAATCTCTCCCCTATGTTGTCACCGACTTCCTGCGGAGCATTTTCAGTGCCTGCTATAAAAATCCTAAGCCTTTGGAGTTTCTCAACGCTTTCTCTTAGCTTGTCTTTAAGTGCATTTCGTGAAAATCTAATGTCCTCGTTTCCGCTGAGAAGTTCCCATATGGTGTTGAGATAAAAATCCTTTCTGTTATTGTTCCATATAGTGCAAACAGCGTCAAACACACACATATCAAAGTATGTCAGCGGTGCTTTTTCATAAGCCGTGCAGTCTTGATACCATAAGGTACAACAGATATCATTTCTGCGCTGACCTTTCACAAAAGCTACTCTGTAGTTATAGTCCTCTTGATCGTTTCTTTTGCCTGACAGCCCGTCATAAAGCCCTTGTATCTCTTTCTCTCCCAAAAACCTGTTTATTTTTTTGTCTATATATGATACCGCACGCTCGTCCTCTTTTATCTCTGAAAGGTCATCATTTTCCCTTTTATATTTTCTT